>NZ_JACJON010000023.1 GCF_014695585.1 Microcoleus sp. FACHB-831
GACAGTCTGGGTTTGACTGGATCAACTTATTTAAGTCAGCTCGCATCAGAGTCTAATTTCAAGGAAATTTCAGCTCTCTTTAGATTCTCACAACTGATTTAGGATTGCTATATTGAAATCCGTATCGCGATCGCATCCCAGCGATGAGCCTGCACCCATCTCCCCTTTGCCACGATGCTTGTCGGTTAATTTTGTGACTTAACTTAGCTGTAAAAACTTGGTTTCTCAAAGCAACTATCGCAAGCTGCGTTCCTCAGCACAAGCAGCAAGTAGGTTTATTAACTACCCAGAAGAAACCTGGTTTCCCCAACGGCTGACGTTCAGCGTGCCTCACTTTGCCTCAACGAACTAATACGGATGTTTTAGCACTGTCATTTAGTAGCAGTTTGCCAGTTGCATCCACGCTAAAGTCTTTTCCTGGTATAAATCCATTGCGAATCAACCGCTTGCAGACTGCGACAGAAGCGATCGCTTGGATTTCTTGCAGAATATCAGCAGGAATCAGATGTTTTATCGTCCAGATAACTGAATCGGCGTCAAACCAGATCACGCGCTCGATACTGACAAGCATTAAACCCGCCACATCTTCTACCGTCATCTGTGTTCTCAGATTGGCTATGAGATCGCCCCCTATTAGGGTGTTACGAGTCATCATCGCCCTAGCCATCTTGCCGATTTCTGTTTCTAACTCTAAAGAATTCATGCTTGGCACTTGCGTTTCTCCTTTACAGCGATCGCAATTTTGCCAAGTATACCCAAAGATGTATACAAATGTACCCAAAGAGGGATATCAATGTTATTTCTTTATGAACTGCCACTCGCTGGCAATTTACTTCCCTTAGAGAAAAAACTCTAAGATACCAAATTGGAGCTGCTAACCCAAGCAGTGTGGGGCGATCGCTGCCATTACGAAAAGGCAGATATGTCAAAAATCTATAACGGGGAATTGTAGCAACGCGCACACCACCGACATCGGCGTTTAAATAAGAGCTTCGCTAAGTCGATGAGCGCGTATCCCTCAAAGGGGGTGTAGTAGCGATCGCCCAAATTACCCTAGCGATCGCCCAAATCAACTGATTTTTCTAAAACCACTTGGGTAAGGGTGAACTGTCGTCAGAATTTTCACTCTTTGCGATCGCAGCCAAACCGATGTAAGAACCCGCAAGTAGCACAAACGCTGAAACCAGATATGCGTTTTCAAGCATTTTGAGTGCGGCGTCTAAAGAAATGTAGGTCGTCATGGCTTAGTCTTCCCAGCCCTTGGCTGTCGTTTGTCTTCCTTAATTACTATTACTCCATTGCGTGACTGTTAAATTCCACCGAGAGATCACTAGATTTACCCTTTTAATGAAATATTTCCTGCGTAGTTACACGGTTATGATTAAACATATATAAATACAGGAATCATTTCATACCCTGGCTTTACGTGAAAATACTGTGAAATTATATTGAGTAAATCAGCGCGATCGCCGCATGGATATAGGCTCCGGACTTTGTACTTGCGACTTTTGATTTTTGTTATAGTTCTAAATCAAACAACGCTCAATAGTCGCCACTACAGACTGAGAAAGAGCAGAAAGATCGTATCCTCCTTCCAGACCAAAAACGATGCGGCGGGTAACTTGCAGACAATAATCGGTGAACAGGCCAAAATCTTGTGGTTGCAAAGAAATCCCCGCTAACGGATCTGCTGCATTGGCGTCGTAGCCAGCGCTGACAATCAGCAAATCAGGCTGAAAATTCTTTAAAAATGGGATCGCCTTCTGTTCAAATGCCAGTTGATACTCAGCTACCGTGCTGCTGGGAACCATTGGAACGTTCAGGACGTTGTTATGTTCGCCGCGATCGCTTGCATAACCCGTACCGGGATAACAGGGAGACTGATGCAGCGAACAGTAAACAATTTGGGGATGGGTTTCTACTATGTCTTGCGTGCCGTTACCGTGATGCACGTCCCAGTCGAGGATAGCAACGCGATTGATTCCTGGTTGATCGAGAGCGTAGCGAGCCGCGATCGCCGCATTGGAAAATAGACAAAACCCCATCCCCGTATTAATTGTGGCGTGGTGTCCTGGGGGACGTGCGAGGACAAATGCCGGGTTGCCAGTTTCTACTACGCGATCGACGCCATCCAACCAAGCATTTACGGCTAGCAAAGCCACATTGTAGCTGCGCGGGGAAACGGGAGTATCCATATCCAAACCACCGCCGCCACCCAGCGCCAAGTCTCGGACTCGGTTAATATAGCTCTCCTCGTGGATGCTTTGCAGCAGAGGCATCACCGATCGCTTGTCTAGAGGCGTTGGTAGCTGCCAGTCAATTTGAGATGCCCAAGGAGCATCTTTTAAGGCGTTTACAATAGCAGTTAAGCGTTCTGGTCGCTCTGGGTGATATCGACCAGTGTCGTGCTTGAGAAACTCATCCGAGTAAATTACAGGCAGCATAATCGGGGAACTGTAGGTAGCAGGATACATGACAGACAGCGATCGCTGTTTCTGGCATTGTATCCTTACTTACAGCAGAACCTTGGCTAATCTCGCGTCAAATCGCCTCTTATATCGCGCATATCGTCAACCATTTCAGGTGCTACAGCAGGATTACTCAAAAGTTCTGCTGGTGATAGTTCTTCCAAAGTGTCGATCATGGCGGGAGGATGTTTGATATTTTCCTTAAACACCTCAAGCCGTTTTGCTGTTGCTGGATCGATTTCTTCGTTCTGCGTTGCGTCTTTAGAAGCTGTTTCCTCGTTCATAATTTTTTTTCCAAATTCATTGCATTTATGTAATTCAGCTTAAACTTATCCCTCCGAAGCACACACTATCTTGAGGCTTAGATTGGATAATATGAATTACAGTAAACCTAGCCCGACGTTGCCTACCATACTTGATATGCCCTTTAGCGATTATAAGAATATTGGCACAGTTGCCAAAGAATATCAAATTAAATATGTCGAAGCTGCCTGTATTGTAGAAACAGAGTTTCCCGTCAATGATTATTTTAGAGATGAGTTAGCCTTAAATCTGAGAGAGTTAGTAATTGATAATTCGGAAGCTGCTATTTGTGAAAGTCAAATTTATCCTATTTTGCGAGAAGTGTGGAAGCTTTATCGTAACAACTTCATTTTGTGGAGTCATCAGCCTTTAAATTACGATCCAAAATTGTCTGGCGTTCCTGATTATATTTTGGCAAAGCGATCGCCCCTGGGAAAAATAATTTTTGATAAACCTTATTTGGTGCTTGTCGAGGCAAAAAAGGACAACTTTGAGGAAGGATGGGGGCAATGTCTGGCGGAGATGATTGCAGCACAGAAGATTAATAACGAACCGAACCAGACAATATATGGAATGGCATCTAATGGTGGTATATGGCAGTTTGGTAAACTTACTGGGGATGTTTTTACTAAAGATATTAATTTTTATACAATTCGAGAGTTAGATAAGCTATTGGCAGCGATAAACTATGTTTTCCAACAGTGTGAATTACAGTTGATCGATCAAAATTAAGGCGATCGCGCATCACTTGCTTTACCTGAAAGAATGATTTAAGCGATCGCCTGTAGGGTGTAGCAAAAAATAGTAATAAGCGTGAGGTTTTACTATTTCTGAAGCTTCTTAATCTGCGCGGTTGCCTTTTTGTAGTTATCTGTCTGCCAACCCCGTTCGCTAAAATATTTTACAGCTTGGCGATAATCCTGAAGCGCCCCGCGCGTGTCACTAATTTTAATTTTAGCCTCTGCGCGTCTAAAGTAAGCATCAGCCCAAATATCGGATGAATTAATAGCGCCATCGAAAGCACTACCAGGAGGAGCAAGGCGGATGAGTTGGGTGTAATCGGCGATCGCTCCTTGATAATCTTTAAGTTCATCGCGCAGATTTGCCCTCCTTCCATACGCCATATATGATGGATAGCCTCCGCCAATGTAATCCTTAACGTCGCTTGCATAGCGAATAGCTTCGCTATAATCTGCAAGCCCTTTTTGAGTATCTTTTAGCTTAAGATGAAGTTCTCCTCTGCTAGTGTAGAGTCTAGCTAATTCGTCAGGTTTAAGGCGAATTGCCTCTGTAAGATCTGCGCTCGCTCCTTTAATATCCCCCTGTTTTTCACGAATACCCGATCTGTTTAAGTAGGAGTCTGCATTGTTGGGATTTACCCGAATGCTAGTCTCATAATCGGAGATGGCTTGACGTTCTTTGTTTGTATGTGCGTAAATTGCCCCTCGCTGGAGATAGGCTTCAGTATATTTAGGATTAAGCCGAATCGCCTCGTTGAAATCAGCGATCGCTTTATCTGCGTCATATTGGCTGTTGAAAGTCCCCCGATAAAAGAAGGCTTCAGCATTGTTGGGTTGCAAGCTTATTACTTTAGTAAGATCGGCGATCGCCTGTTGAGTATCTGAGTATCTATTGGCAATTCCCCGATAGAAATAAGCTTGAACATCGTTAGGGTTACGCTCGATAACTTCGCTAAAATATTGCTGACGGGCATTGTTCAGGATGTCGTAAGCTGGGTTAAGTTTGGGATGGCGCTGAGACGTTTTAATAGCATCTCCATAGCTGGAATCGAGGCGCAATGCATCTTTAAAATCGGCTAACGCGCCCATAGAATCAGATAAACCGCGCTTCGCAAGCCCCCGATAAAGGTAAGCTTCCGCATTATTGGGATTTTGATTAATTGCTTGGTTGAATAGCGCGATCGCTCCTTGAAAATCTTGTAGTTCCAGCTTCTGCATTCCCTGTTTGTAGAAATCCTCTGCGCTCGTCATTTGCGCGACAAGGTTGGGGGAATGCAATACATTTATAGTATAATTTATGCTAAGTATGCCAACAAAAGTTCCGAGAATAGCGATTGATTTGTGCATGGACTTGATAAATTTAACCTTTAATATCGTTCTCCGCTAGACAGACGCGATCGCTATTCCATTTGAGCCATTATTTTAAATGTTTCCAAATTGAACATATCCTCCCTTGCTATCATGGGGATAAATGGGAGACTGGAGACTGAAATATAAGGTCTGTTCTTTGGAACATTCCTCAGTATTCACCATCTAATCCTTATTTTTGACTCAAATATTGCAGCACAATTTTGTTGCTAATTCTGAAGGTTGAGAATTATAGGCATTATTTGTTCGTAGCCAGATTGGTTAGCTTGCTGCTCGTAAAGTTGCGCTGCTGCTTGCAAATCTTGAAGTGCCCCCGGTTTGTCTTTCATTTTAACGCGGACAATACCCCGATTGTTGTAAGCAGTAGCATCATTAGGATTGAGATTAATCGCTTCGGTGTAATCGGCGATCGCTCCTTTATAATCTTTGATATCGTTACGAGCATTACCCCGGTTGTTATAGGCTAAGGCAAAATTTGGCTGTAGTTCTATCGCCTTAGTGTAATCGGCGATCGCTCCTTTAGAATCTCCCAAATTGCGTTGGGCAGAGCCTCTATTATTGTAAGCTAAAGCATTGTTAGGTTGTAGTTCGATTGCTTTGTTGTAATCTGCGATCGCTCCTTGAAAATCTGCTAAATTGCTCCGTGCAACACCACGATTGATGTATGTTTCCGCTAAATCTGGGTTGGCATTAATTGCCCGATCGTAATCGGCGATCGCGGCTTCAACATCTCCTAAATTGTTAACAGCATTACCCCGGTTATTGTAGGCGAAAGAAATGCTATTATTCCCCCACTGCTGATTAACTTCTATTGCCAGGGTATAATCTTCAATTGCCCCTTGTAAATCCTGGCTTGCGGCGCGTGCAAGCCCCCGGTTATAGTAAGCGTCGGAATAGTTAGGATTTATTCTAACTGCTTCTGTGAAATCAGCGATCGCCCCCGTGAAATCGCCTTTATTAGCTTTTTCCATACCGCCACTAAAAAAGTATTCGGCGTTGTTTTGAGCAAGGATAATGTTTGGGGAAGGTAAGGCGTAAACTTTAGGGCTAATGCTGGCTAAAGTAGTAGCTAGACCGAAAATGCCGATTGCCAAGTGAAGCTGTTTCATAGTTTTTTTTACTCAATTCTACCTCTATCGGAAGATATAAGGATCGCTATTATCTACATAATTAAACACTTTTAGTGCTGTCAGTATAGTTCTCCTATTAGCGTAAATGCAGTTAACCCATAGTTAATGCCAATACTTTGTAGCTTAAGATTCACTTTATTATTTAATAAGTAGAAGTTTCACGCCAGATTGCGAGTCATGGCGGAGTATATGCTATTTAGCTGCGATCGCTAGGAGACATCTGTGTTACCAAAAAAAAGCAATAGCCCCAAGAAAACTCAACATTGGGCGTTTACTCAGCTTTCAGGGCTTGTAAAGCGTAATCCGTTAATGATTTCGCGCTGGGTTTTACGTTGGGCTATTGTCGGTACTGTTTGTGGCTTATTCGCTAGCTTGTACTGGAATGTCCTAGAGTTGATGATTCATGGGCTGCAAAAATTTCAGGGGGCGAGTTTACTCATCGTCATGCCACTCGCTGGTTTAGTTATCGGCCTAATTATCCATTTTATGGGGAATCCTGGCGAAATTGCGGTAATTGTCGATAACATCCACTTTCGCGGCGGAAGGCTGGATGCTCGCAAAAATCCCTCGATGATTCTTGCCTCTTTAGTTAGCATATCGGCAGGCGGTAGCGCTGGCCCAGAAGCACCGCTGGTACAAGTTACAGGATCTTTTGGTACTTGGGTGGCTGACCGATTAAAACTGGAAGGGGAAGATCTTAGATCCATGAGTTTGGCGGCGATGGCTGCTGGCTTCACTGCGTTGTTTGGCGCACCTCTTGGCGGTGCTATGTTTGCCTTAGAAATTTTGCACCACCAACACGTTTTAGAGTATTACGAAGCGCTAATGCCAGCCATTGTTTCTAGTTGCGCTAGTTATTTGGTTTTTGCCGCAATTACCCATTTAGGAATTGCACCAACCTGGCATTTTCCCCAGTATGGTTTAACCGAATTTGACGATTTTGGTGCGGCTATTTTGTTTGGGATAATTGGGGCAGCGGCTGGATGGATTTTTATGAGTATTTTTCGCGGGTGCGATCGCGCTTTTTCTATCCTTCCAGGGCCGATTTATGTACGCACTACAGTAGCAGGTTTGGTACTAGGCATTTTAGCCGCAAGCTACCCCCTAACTCGCTATTTTGGACATGAGGAATTAGACTCTCTTCTCGATAGTAACTTTCCTGCGTTTTTCCTTATAGCTCTAGCTGCTGCAAAAATGACCGCAATCGGCGTTACGGTTACTGGCGGTTGGCGCGGTGGGTTTATTATCCCCTTGTTTTTCACGGGTGCTTGTATTGGCAAAGCAGTGGCAATGTTAATTCCTGGAGTGAATCCTGCTTTAGCCACAATCTGTACTATGGCTGCGCTTAATGCAGGGGTGACGCGCACGCCTGTGAGTACGACTTTGCTGCTAGCGAAACTGACTAACATCAGCCCGTTCACGCCAATTTTATTTGCGAGTTTAATTGGCTTTTTTCTGGCTCCCAAAGTGCCTTTAATTACATCTCAACTCAAGACAAAGCGCAGTGCGATCGCTGAATGAATAGTTATTAGTTGTTAATAGCTAATTGCGGTCTTTTTTCGGGAACCTGGAACCACAAATTATTATCTATAAACTTTGGCTAGTGGCAGATAAAAGGCCAAATGTGATAAAATTTTAATATAACTTATCATTCTTTGGAATTAAGGCAGAACTTTTGGCAAGTTTTTGCTCGATATCTGTCTATATTCTACACTTTTGGAGCTATTTACAGTATGACCTTCTCCCAGGAGCGGATTATCCCCACGGATTTAGGGGGCGAAATGTCCCGGTCTTACCTGGAATACGCAATGAGCGTGATTGTCGGTCGGGCACTTCCAGATGCCAGAGATGGGCTAAAACCCGTACACCGACGCATCCTCTACGCAATGCACGAGTTGGGCTTGATGCCAGACAGACCGTTTCGTAAGTGCGCGAGGGTTGTGGGGGAAGTGCTGGGTAAATATCACCCGCACGGCGACACGGCAGTGTACGATGCCTTAGTGAGGATGGCGCAGGATTTTTCCATGCGATCGCCCCTAATTAACGGGCATGGCAACTTTGGCTCGGTTGACAACGACCCTCCCGCAGCAATGCGTTATACCGAGTGCCGTCTGCAACAGCTGACGACGGACGCGATGTTGCAAGACATCGAATCGGAAACTGTTGACTTCGGCGATAACTTCGACGGTTCCCAGCAAGAACCGCTGGTATTACCAGCACGGGTTCCGCAGTTGTTGCTTAACGGTTCAAGCGGGATTGCTGTGGGGATGGCAACAAACATTCCGCCCCACAATCTCGGAGAGTTGATTAATGGCTTAATTGCCCTAATCAACAATCCAGAAATTACCGATATCCAGCTGATGCAATACATCCCCGGCCCCGATTTTCCTACGGGCGGGCAGATTTTGGGAACTTCTGGGATTAAAGAAGCCTACACGACGGGGCGCGGTTCAATTACCATGCGCGGTGTCGCCCAGATTGAAACAATCGAACATCGGGGGCGTCCGGACAGAGAAGCGATTATAATCACGCAATTGCCTTACCAAACAAATAAGGCGGCGCTGATTGAAAAAATCGCAGAAATGGTGAATGAAAAGCGCCTAGAAGGTATTGCAGATATTCGGGATGAGAGCGATCGCGATGGCATGCGAATCGTCATAGAGCTGAAGCGTGATGCCTATCCGCGCGTAGTCCTTAATAACCTCTACAAGCAGACTCCATTGCAAGGGAACTTTGGAGCGAATATGCTCGCGATCGTCAATGGCGAACCCCAGCTACTAACGCTTTCCCAGTTCCTTAAAGTATTCTTAGATTTTCGCATCGATTGTATCGCAAGGCGCACGCGATACGAATTGCGGAAAGCGCAAGAGCGCGACCATTTGTTGCAAGGATTGCTGATAGCACTCCTGAATTTAGATGGAATTGTTAGCCTAATTCGTAGGGCTGCCGATGCACCAACCGCACGTCAAGAATTGATGGATACCTACGGACTGTCAGAGGCGCAAGCAGATGCAATTTTGCAAATGCAATTGCGGCGATTGACAGCTCTGGAAGCGGAGAAAATTCGGGCTGAACATGATGAGTTGCAAGCGCGGATTGCAGATTTGCAGGATATCTTGGCTAGACGCGAACGCATCCTGGAAATCATTCAAACCGAAGTGCAGCAAATAAAGGAAACGCACTCGACACCGCGCCGGACTATCATCGAACACGCAGAAGGCGAGATTGATGACACCGACCTAATTGCCAATGAAAAAGCCTTGATATTGCTCACCGAACAGGGTTATATCAAGCGGATGCCAGTCAACACCTTTGAAGCGCAAAGTCGCAACACCAGAGGCAAGAAAGGCAGCGGCATGAAGGACGATGATGGCATCGAGCATTTCCTCACCTGCTGCGATCACGACAGCATTTTATTCTTCAGCGATCGCGGCGTAGTCTACTGTCTGAGAGCGTACCAAATTCCAACTGGAACTCGCACAGCAAAAGGAACGCCAATCGTGCAAATGTTGCCGATTCCCCGCGCTGAAAAAATCACTTCCATTGTGCCAGTATCAGAATTCACCAGCGACGAATATCTGGTGATGATGACCAAAGGTGGTTATATCAAAAAGACCGAACTGGCAGCTTTTAGCAACATTCGGGCAAATGGATTGATTGCCATTTCTCTCGAAGAAGGAGATCAGTTGCGGTGGGTGCGACGTGCAAGAGCTGATGACAGCATTATCATTGGCTCAAGGGCGGGAATGGCTATTCACTATAGAACCAGCCACGAGCAGTTGCGTCCCCTCGGTCGCGCCACGCGGGGAGTTAAAGCAATGTCTCTGCGTAATGGCGATGAACTGATCAGCATGGATATTTTGCCCGGTCAAGTTGTTGCTAACCTGGTAGAAGTCGAGGAATCGGAGATTGCTGAAGACGTTACAGAGACAGAGGATTTGGGATTGGGAGATGCTACTTCCGAGGTAGAAATTGTCGAATCGGAAGAGCAAGTTGAAAATCAAAAATCCGAAACCCAAAACCTCAAATCAGAAGGGCCTTGGGTGCTGGTGATTACGATGGGAGGATATGGAAAGCGAGTACCAGTATCGCAATTCCGATTGCAAAATCGGGCTGGGATAGGGTTAGTTGCAACCAAATTCCGCAAACCTAAAGACAAGTTAGCCGCCCTCCATATTGTGAATGAAGAAGATGAGTTGATGATGGTAACGAGCCGGGGGATTATTATCCGTCAGGCTGTGAATGCAATTTCAACTCAATCTCGCGGTGCAACTGGAGTGCGGGTACAAAGGTTGGATGAGGATGATGCGATCGCAGCTGTGGCTCTCGTTCCCCCAACTGCGGAAGGCGATGAAGAAGAGAGCGAATAGGTAGTAGTAGGGTGGGCAATGCCCACCTTACTTTCTATATAAAACCTATCAATAGCAAGTCATATTAAAAATGACTGTTAGATTCAAAGATAATCGCCAAACCTTAGAGCAGTTTAAAAAAGAAATTATTGCACGTTGTCCCCAATGCCACAAGTATGCAATAATTTTTTATAAAAAAGAATTGAAACCAGAAATTTATATTTCAGTAGGCTGGTATGTAAAAATTGTGGTTATCTTAAAGAGCTTGAAATCAACAATTGGAAATATTTACCAGCGCAGCAGTTTGTATCAAACTTCAGCGTGCATTTATGGTTGGAAATAAGCTGTTGTGGTGAAAAGCTGTGGGCTTATAATGAAGAGCATTTAGATTTTATAGAAAGTTATGTAAGAGCTGAAATTAGAGAGCGATCGCCCCACGAAAAATGGGGATGGTCTAACAGCAGTCTTGCCAGTAGGCTGCCCCGATGGATGAAAAGTTCAAAAAATCGTGAAAAGATTTTGAAGTGCATCGCGCAGCTAAGAAACAACCTTTAGAAATTACGCTCGTTAATTTGCTATATCGCATTTTTATAGGAATTACAAATGAATGCAAAAGTAAATAGTAAAAAGGCAAAACAAGGAAAATATTCTTCAGTTTTACATCATGCCTTTTACCTTTTACCTTGTTTAGTCGGTGGTATTTTGATGGGGCTTACCACCGCCCCAGTTTCGGCTTGGCCCTTAGCATGGATTGCCTTAGTTCCCCTCTGGGTAGCGGTTGTTGGTTCCATACCAATCCAAAATCTAAAATCCAAAATCCAAAATTCTCTAGTTTGGGGAATTGGTTATCACGGTCTAGCTTTGTTTTGGATTACCGGGATTCACCCCATGACATGGATGGGGGTTCCCTGGCTCGCTAGTATAGCGATCGCACTCTTCTGCTGGACATTCATCACCCTCTGGGGAGCAGCCTTAGTCACAGCTTGGGGCGTAGCAATGGCAATTTTGAATTCAAAACTGAAAACTCAAAAAACGAAGCTAAGAACTGTTTCTCGCGTCCTCATAGGTGTTGCCCTATGGTGTGCTTTAGAATATTTCTGGAGCCTTGGGTCGCTGTGGTGGACATCACTTTCTTACACCCAAAGTCCCCACAATTTAGCAATTTTGCACTTAGGCCAAATCTCTGGCCCCACCGCAGTAACAGCAGCAATTGTAGCCGTAAATGGCTTAATTGCCGAAGCTTGGATTAATCGCAAAAAAGAAACTAATTCTCCTCTTCCTTCCTCTGGTACTTTGCGGTTCGTTCCTCATAAAACTTATTTAGCAATTGCAACTGGATTATTAATTAGTCTACATATACTTGGTTTTGCACTATATAGCCAACCTTTAAATCAATCCCCAGAAACAGCCTTAAAAGTAGGGATTATTCAGGGCAATGTTCCCAATGAAATTAAGCTTTACCCAGATGGTTGGCGTCGGGCTATCGAAGGCTATACAGAGGGTTATAAAACTTTAGCTGCATCGGGCGTAGAAGCTGTTTTAACACCAGAAACAGCCTTGCCATTTTATATAAATGAAATTAAACGTGGCTCTTTCTACTCAGCTATTTTAGAAAATAAGGTTGTCGCCTGGTTGGGAGCGTTTGGCCAAGAGGGACGTAGTATAACTAACAGCTTGTTTACTATCACCGGAACGGGGGAAGTTTTTAGCCGCTACAGCAAGGCAAAATTAGTTCCCCTGGGAGAATTCATTCCATTTGAAGAATTTTTTGGCGGATTCATCGACCGACTTTCCCCTTTAGATGCTCACCTGGTTGCAGGTGAGCCGACTCAATTATTTGACACGCCTTTTGGTCGGGCGATTGTCAGTATCTGTTATGAATCTGTTTTCGCCCAACATTTCCAGCGTCAAGCTGCGGCTGGGGGACAATTTATTATCACGGCTTCTAATAATGCCCATTACAGTAAAGAAATGCCAGCGCAACACCATGCCCAAGATGTGATGCGGGCGATTGAAACTGATAGGTGGGCAGCAAGAGCAACTAATACTGGTTATTCTGGTATTGTTGACCCTCACGGTAGAACAATATGGCTTTCTGGGATTAATTCTTATGAGGTTCATGCAGATACAATTTATCTGCGACAGACGCAGACATTGTATGTGCGGTGGGGTGATTGGTTAACGCCACTGTTGTTAGTTGTAGGAGCGCTCGCTCTAGTTATTTCTACAAAGCAGACTGACACAAAAATGCCAATACAATAACATTATTGGAGTTACCATCGGATTATCGAAATATGGTTTAATTCATCATGTTTAAGTACAACCCGCTGCACTGTTTGCCCTCTGCGGAGGATCTACCCGACTCCGACGATAAACCTGTGGATAATCAACTCCAAGATTTAATTCCCCACCTGCTTTTAGAGATCCTGGCTATGGTGTGGGCAGAGCGCATAGATTGGTTTTTTGGTGTTGATATGGGAATATATTATGACCCAGAAAAACCAGCGATCGCGCCAGATGGGTTTTTGAGTCTAGGAGTCGAGCGCGTTTTTCACGAAGACTTGCGCTTGAGTTACTTGCTTTGGGAAGAAAATCGCGTACCAATTTTAGCCCTAGAAGTTGTTTCCCAAAAACCAGGCGGGGAATATAGCACCAAGAAGAAACTCTATGCCGAAATGGGAGTGTTGTACTATGCGGTTTACAATCCCCGTCGCCGCAGAAAAGCACCTCTAGAAGTTTATCGCTTAGTGAATGATGAATATGTGTTGCAGTCGGGAAATCCGCTTTGGCTACCGGAAATAGGTTTAGCAATTGGACGAGAACGAGGAACTTATCAAGGAATAACGCGGGAGTGGCTTTATTGGTACGACGAGCAAGGGCAAAGATTTCTAACGCCTGAAGAACGCGCCTACCAAGCAGAACAACGCGCTAGAAAATTAGAGGAAAAACTGCGATCGCTCGGTATAGATCCCGATGCTTTCAATTAAAAAAATACTACTAAAAGAGAGTGCGATCGCACTCTCTTTTGAAAGTAATAAAGTGCGATCGCGTTACTAATCTCTCTGTGGCGCTATCTTATCTGCTCGTTGGTGTACCAGTTGTTGCAGGCGTGGTAGTGTTACCCCCTGATGTTCCATTCATCCCAGGCATCATATTGCTACCCCCTTGCGTCCCAGTCATTCCAGGCATGGTAGTGTTACCCCTTTGCGTCCCAGTCATCCCAGGCATGGTAGTGTTAGCCCCTGATGTTCCAGTCATCCCAGGCATAGTATTGCCATCGCGTGCAACTCTATAACCTGTCATGATGCTAGCCATTTCCAAATGACCCTGCACGGCTGGCAGCATTTTAGCTGCAAAAGCTTTTAGATCTGGATCTTGTCCCATCATGGTTTGGCGCTGGTAAACGGCTGCCGCCTCAAGATGACCGTTAACCCCACCCTCGCTCATGTATGCTTTGTCGAAACTATCTCCCGACATCTGCATCACTCGCATCATTGCTGCTTTATATTTCGGCCCCTCATCGGTGGGAGCAGCGATTCCCTTCTGGGCGGCTAACCGCATCAGTTCCTTATTTGCTGGCGTGTGCTGATCGATCATCTGCTGTGCGAACCGCTTCACCTCTGGGCTAGTTGACTTCTGCAATGCCAGTTGCGCCATTTTTACTTCCGCGATTCCCCCGTGCGCGGCGTCTATAACAAACTGCCTGTCTAAGGCACTAATCTGGTTGCGGCTTGAGGACGATGCAGGCGCAGACCTTGTGGGGCGGCTTGTCTGAGCTATGGCTGACGATTCCAATACACCTAATAATCCTGCTGCTACCAAAGCGCTGGTTACGGTTAGTGTTTTAAACATGGCTAAATTCGGTTTCTCAAAAAGGTTACTTACTCTTTTAATGATTCGTTACCTTTCGATATACTTCCTCTGTCTTGAGGTAAGGTTGGTTGCAAAATGTAACTATGTAGCGCTTGATACTAAAATCGACTTATGCAGCGATCGCAACTCGCACTAGGATTGTCAGCTTTTCTGTCTCTGGCTAGAGAAAACCTTGAGATGAACATTTTGGGTATGGTAGCGTCTGAGGGTTAGCTAAACACAGGAGATAAAAATAAATTCAAGCCATGAAGCGATCGCTATCATTTCTTACCCTCTGCTCTACAGTCCTCTCATCCTTAATCCCATCAGCCCTAGCTGCACCCCCCAGAACCCCCGACCAAACCGTAGACTGCGAAATATTGGTGACAGGCGGTGGATTAGCTGGTGCAGCTACAGCCTACGAAGGCTTACTCGCAGGGCGAAAAGTTTGCCTAACCGAGATAACCGACTGGGTTGGAGGACAAATTTCATCTCAGGGAACCTCCGCACTTGACGAACGAGCCACCCAGCGTCAGCGTCTCTTCTATTCGCGCGGCTATCTAGAATTGCGAAAGCGCATAGCGCAGAAGTATGGTGAACTCAATCCCGGAGATTGCTGGGTGAGCGAAGCCTGTTACATTCCCGGCGATGCTCACAAAATCTTGTTTTCCATGTTGCAAGATGCAGCCAAACGCGGCAAAGGAACCTTTAAGTGGTTTCCTTCTACCGTAGTTAAGGAATTGCAACTTAACTCAGATGGTAAACAAATTCAAAGCGCGATCGCTATTCAACACCGTCCAGTTCCCGGTACGCCACCCCTCAATACCGAGCCACTTTCACAAATAATCGAAGACGCCTATCGCTACGACAATTCTCCTAGATTTCAAAAAAGCATAATCCGCTTCGCACCCTCACCCGCAACTAAAAACACTAAGACCCCCCAACCAGCAGAGTGGTATGTTGTAGACGCAACAGAAACAGGCGAACTTATTGGCCTTGCCGATGTACCATACAGACTCGGCATCGATCCTCTTTCTTATCTCGAACCCTCTTCCTCTAGCAAAACTGCCGATCCTTACTGCACCCAAGGCTTTACCTATACCTTTGCAATGGAGGCAACAAAGGAGCCGCAAACGCAGACCATGCCCTCCTTCTATTCCAAATATGCCCCTTACTACAGCTATGAACTGCCGCGATTGGCTAATTTTGGCCTAGTATTCAGCTATCGGCGCATTTGGAGTCCTGGCGAAGGCAAGAAAACTCAATTCGGAGGTGTCAACTTTACAGATCCCGCTCCCGGCGACATCTCCATGCAAAACTGGACTTGGGGCAATGACTACCGTCCAGGAACCGCACAAGATAACTTAATTTACAGCCGCGATCAGTTAGAATCCACAGGTCAACTACAGCCAGGAGGCTGGATGGGCGGCTTGCGGACACAAGCTTTAGGCAACGCCGAGGAAAAAGCTCTGGGCTTTTACTACTGGCTCGTCGCTGGAACGACTGACTCGCAACTGGGCGAAGGTGTTAAGAAGCCCAACCCCAACAACCGCTTTCTCAGCGGACTAGATTCACCGATGGGTACTGTACATGGTTTGTCTAAGTATCCCTACATGAGAGAGGGGCGGCGGATTATTGGCAGACAGGCTTGGGGATATTCTCAAGGCTTTACTATCAATGAAATTGATATGTCTCGCCGCAACTATCGCGACGAATATTACACCAAGAATTTGCCAGCGGAAATGTATCAGAGTTTGCAGGTAGCCCTCGCTGGGCTGGAAATACCTGCCGTGCTTAGTGGTTCCCAAACTGTGGATAAAGTCAAGCAGCGCAGTCGTTCCACTATCTACCCCGATGGTGTGGGAATCGGTCACTATGCAATTGACTTCCACCCCTGCATGACTCAAACCCCACCAGAAGCCCCTGGTAACAAAGAGCGTGAGGGCGAACGGCGGGGACAAGGGCAAGCGTATCCTTTCCAAATCCCTCTCAGGGCGCTAATTCCCCAGAAAATCGACAATATGTTAGTCGCGGGTAAGAGCATTGCTACCAGCCACATCGCGGCGGCGGCGTATCGGATACATTCTTTTGAATGGTCATCTGGTGCGGCGGCTGGAACTTCGGCTGCTTTTGCTCTGGAAAGGGGAATTATGCCTTATCAGTTGGTGGATGAACTCCCCGGACGCGAACCTGAACTAGAAGTGTTGGTAAGCCGTTTGAAGAATAATAGCAACCCGACTGCTTTTCCCGATACCTCAATTTTTAATGAATCTTGGGAAGACTGGCGTTAAGCAGTAGCTTTGAGTTTTGATACTGAGTTGCATTCAAGTAGTCAATCTCCAGCACCCCCTTTGTAAGGGGGGTGCTGGTGCGATATCTGAATGCAACGCGGTTATAAATTTCCCCTAAAGTGCTGTGTTGGGGATTTGATATCATTGTGAGTTGATTAGCTTACCTTCATGGGGCTAGCTATTAGCCCTTTGACCCACATGGTAACTGGGGCTGATTTTTACACAGTGCAGGGTTTTAATATTTCAGTTTGGTAGTTAACGGCTTGCACGCATTTAAACTACTATAATTAAAATCTTATTGTGTAACTTTGTTAAGCTTTATTGGGTAACTCGCCTATGACGATGGTAATTTTAGCAGGCAGACACGTTATGACAACTTCGCCTACTATAGCGCCTGAACGCTCAAGTCAAGTTACCCCCAAGAAGTATCCCAATTACAAAGTGATCGTGTTGGATGATGATTTCAACACATTTCAGCACGTACAAAATTGCTTGGTGAAGTATATTCCTAATATGACGAGCGATCGCGCTTGGGAACTCACCAACCAAGTTCACTATGAAGGTCAAGCCATTGTCTGGGTTGGCCCCCAAGAGCAAGCGGAATTATACCACCAACAACTTAGTAGAGCAGGCTTAACAATGGCTCCCTTGGAGGCAGCTTAAATTTATGGGCAACCCTCCTCGTGGCAGGTTAGTGTTAAATCACTCAACCCATATTCCTGGCTTAATTGCCATTTTAGACAAACTTACAGCTTGCGCCGGGATGCAAACAATTACCCCAGGCGTAATTGGCAGGGCTAAAGGCCATTGTCCAAAATTGCAATTAAAGGTGTCGGTACCAATTCTCGGGGGATATAAGTTAATAGCTAGGGCAGGCAAAACCTTTCAAGAGGTCTTTATCATCACCCATTGCAGCCAAAATGAATTAGAGGATGCGATCGCCCAACTCCTCAAAAGGTAATTGGGCATTGAAAGTCTCTATCCCTCATACCCGATTTACTCGACTTGCCTTACTGACATCCGGTGTAGTGGCAAACTCAGCACGCAAGCAAAAGTTAGAAGGTAAGACAGGGCAGCCGTTATCTTTAAATTGATCAATACGATTTCCCAGTCCGGAAAAGTAACTTTCTGAAGACCTACAGCGATACAATGGAGCATCCAATAGCCAAAGGTCATCATTAACAGCGATCGCTCTGAATCCTCAATATCATCGGCTTGAGTATCTTTGGCATTATCTAGTAAGACAAGACCAGCAATAGAAGCGATTAAAGACACGAGAAGTAACAATTCGTACCCGGTTAGATTTAGCATCTGCATAAAGCTGTTTATTTCAAGCTTTTCAATTGCAGAACAGTCTAAAATATAAGTCTCCTGACATAGAGGAATATTTACAAATATCAATCTTATGAGAGATGAAGGTGCGGTGTAAAAATTGCCTACGGCGAGTTTTGCCCAACTCTAATTCTCCTCCGCCTCGCAAGCACCGATACTTACCCAGGTGCTAGAACCATCACCCCAGTGTTCCTTTTTCCAAATTGGGGCATTGTGCTTGAGCGTATCAATCGCATAGCGGCAGGCTTCAAACGCTTCCGACCGATGCGGGCATCCAACTGCCACCAAAACACTAATTTCCCCAATTTGCAAGCGACCAGTCCGATGATGAATTACAATTTTATTGACATCAGGCCAAGTCTTGCGGATATCAGCGGCAATTTGGTTAAAGATTTGTAAAGCCATCGGTTCATAAGCTTGATACTCTAGCGCAACCACCTGTTTGCCATCAGTTTGATTGCGTACCATGCCGCTCATCACCACCACCGCTCCGTTGCCGGGAGCATCTGCAAGCGCGTAGACATCTTCTAAAGACAATGGCGCAAAGGTAATAACCAAGCTATCTAGAGCTTGGTGTTGGTTTGGAGAAGCTAGGGACGAATTGGCTCCAAGGTTCATGTAGTTTTGTGCGATCGCGCTCAAGACAGCTAAATCTATTGTGCGACATTAAAGGGCAGTAATTTTCTACTTGGTTTATGTACTTAGTACAATACCTGTTCCTAATAGGTTACAAATAATCTATCTCTACAGCAAAAACCCTTACCTCAGCAAGGTGAAGTAATTAATTTATGAGGAATATACTGATGCGGTGGACTGGAAAGTTAGCACATTTATATAAGACAGAGGCAATCTCACTTTAGTCAGTTGACATACCCAGTCTAAAGACAGGGAAAAGGTATTTCCAAGCCGCGCTAGTTACTCCAGCAAGAGTAGGAACAATTTATGCAAGCTCTACTCCCTGACAATGAAGCGGCGAGGCTGGAGGCTCTTCGCCAGTATCATATTCTTGACACAGAGCCAGAACAAGCATTCGACGATCTGGTACATTTAGCTGCTTATATTTGTAAAACCCCTATTGCCTCAATTACTCTGATCGATACCGACCGTCAGTGGTTTAAGTCAAAGGTGGGGATGGATATCGTTCAACTACCGCTCGATATTGGATTATGCCCCCATTGCGTTCACCAAGGCGAAGTTCTGATTATTGCTGATACGTTGGCTGATAAACAGGTAAGAACAAACTTTACTTATACTTTGCCTCCCGATATCAGGTTTTACGCGGGAGTGCCACTGCTCGTACCTGGTGGATACGCCATAGGTACCCTGTGTGCAATCGATTATGTACCGAGAGAAATTAGCTCAGAACAGATAGAAGCACTTAAAGCTTTAAGTCGCCAAGTAGTCGCCCAACTAGAGCTAAGGCGTAATTTAACTCGTCTGGCAAGTGCAGAGGAAGCCAAGCGAAAAGTAGCTGCGGAAAATATGCGGCTGGCTCAAGCTGTAGCTTCAGCTTCAGAGGGCATACTGATAACCGATCCTAACCAACCAGACAACCCAATAATTTACACCAATCCTGCTTTTTCGAGGATTGCAGGGTATGAGCCAGAGGAGATTTTAGGGCGCAATTGCCGCTTTTTGCGAGGAGAGGAGACAGATCCGGATGCTCTGGCGCAAATTAAAGCAGCGATCGCCGAACGAAAAGAGGTGACAGCCACTTTGCTCAACTATCGCAAAGATGGTCAGCCATTCTGGAACGAACTAAAAATTTCGCCAGTATTCTCAGAACAAGGCGACTTACTCTACTTCGTAGGCATTCAAACAGACATCACCAGGCGCAAGCAGGCTGAGGAAAAACTCATCCGCGTTACTCAAGCGGTTGAAAGCACAAGTGATGCGATTGCCATAGCCGACCTGTCTTTTAAATGTAATTACCACAATCAGGCGTTTTTCGCTGTTTACGGCTACACAGTTGACGATCTCAACAGCATCGGGGGACTGTCAGCCATGTTTGCCGATACCCAAATTGGACAGCAGATATTGTCAGCGATTTCGCACGATTGCTCGTGGAGGGGCGAAGTCGAGATCCAGACCAAGAACGGCCAAAAATTGCTTACGCTGCTGCGTACCGACTGCATTGTAGACGAAAAGGGCAAATGCATTGGTCTAATTAGTGTTTGGACTGATATCACAGAACGCAAACAAGCCGAAACATTATTGCTAGAACGATCTTTTGCGATCGCTCAACAGGCGGAACTCCTGCGAAATGTGTTAGATGCCATCCCGGTTGGAGTTGGCATTACAGATAAGCAAGGTTTGCTCTTGCAAGGAAATCCGGCTTTTCAAAAGATTTGGGGAGCCGCGTTCGATTTTACATTGCCATCGTTCCCTAAACCTACGTGGGAATGCGATTGTGGATTGCCCGATAATTGTCACTTATCCGAAGTAATTGCATCCGAAGATCGCTCTAATAATTTGCAATTTGTAAATGGTGTAGCGCCTTGTACCAAACAACATACTGCCGCCTTGCCTAACGATAACGATGCCTTTAGTGCTATCCATAATCCAAAATTTACTGGGTGGTGGACAGATACTGGCAAGTTAATAGAACCCAATGAATGGCCCCTAGTTCGTGCCATCACAAAGGGAGAAACCTCCCTCAACGAGTGCATTGATATTCAGTGCTTTGACGGTACGCGCAAGACAATTCTTAATTCAGCAGTGCCCCGGAGAAATGCAAGCGGTGAAATTATCGGAGCAATTGTTGTTAATCAGAACATTACCGAGCAACAGCTAGTAGAGAAAGCCTTGTGGGAAAATCAGCGTTTAATTCAACAGATTGCTGAGGCAATGCCAGCAATCTTGTATTTATATGACCTGATCGAACAGCGCAATATCTATACAAACCGCCAAATTATTCAGATGTTAGGGTATTCGCCACAAGCGCTGCAAGAAATGGGAAGCGGGTTCTTAGAAAAACTCCTTCACCCGGAGGATTGGAGCAAACTAAAGCAAACGCATCAACGCTTAGTCACTACCAAGGATGGTCAAATCCTTGAGACTGAGTACCGCATACGACACATCAACGGTGAATGGCGGTGGTTTTACAGCCGAGATACCGTATTTAGCAGAACTCCTGATGGTTTACCTCACCAGATTCTTGGCACAGCTCAAGATATCACCAAACGCAAAGCCGCTGAAGCCGCCCTCAAGGAGAGTGAAGAACGCTGGCAGTTGGCTTTGCGTGGCAACAACGATGGTATATGGGACTGGAACATTAAAACGTCAGAGGTCTTCTTTTCAGCTCGCTCGAAGGAAATGCTAGGTTACGATGAATTGGAGGTTGCCAATTATTTGGATCAATGGGCTTCACGAGTTCATCCGGATGATAAAGGCTCTGTGGTAAAAGGCATTCAAGATCACTTGGCAAGAAAAACGCCTTTCTACATTAGCGAGCATCGAGTCTTGTGCAAAGACGGAAGCTACAAATGGATTTTGTCTCGCGGTCAAGCGCTATGGGACGAAAGCGGTAACCCGGTGAGGATGGTAGGTTCTCATACAGATATCAGCGATACCGTGGCGGCGGCTACGCAACACAGGCAAGCTGAGCAGAAAATTCGCGAACAAGCTGCTCTACTCGATATAGCAACAGACGCTATTTTTGTGCAAAATCTTGATAATAAAATTGTACTTTGGAACAAAGGTGCTGAATTACTTTACGGCTGGAAGCAAGCTGATGCTTTAGGAAAGAAGGTATCACAGCTTTTGTACAGGGAAGACTCGTTCGTAAGGGCAAAGCAGCCAAGCGAGCAATTTGTTTCTGCAAGCCCTGATTTTTCCCCTGAATACTCTCGCACTCTCGCGTTTATTAACACTCCTCCAGAAGTTCAGGAAACTCTGGCCTCGGAAGGGGAGTGGCAGGGTGAGTTGCATCAAGTTACTAGGGAGGGCAAAGAAATTATTGTTTATAGTCGCTGGACGCTGGTGCGCGACAGTGAGGAAATTCCCAAATCAATACTTGTTGTTAACACAGATATCACGCAAAAGAAGCAACTCGAAGCGCAATTTCTCAGGGCACAGCGCATGGAAAGTATAGGCACGCTTGCTGGCGGGATTGCCCACGACTTGAACAACGTGCTGACGCCAATAATGATGGCAGTTCAACTGTTAGAGACACAATTAACAGATGATTGGAGCAAGCGGCTACTGCCAATATTAAAAGTCAATACTAAGCGCGGGGCTGCTTTGATAAAGCAAGTGTTGTCTTTTGCGCGGGGAGTCGAAGGCGATCGCGCGATTCTGCAAGTAAGCCACTTGCTTTCTGAAATTAAACAGATTGCCAGACACACATTTCCCAAATCAATTGAATTTTATACCGACCTCCCGCAAAACCTCTGGCCTGTCTGTGGAGATGCCACACAACTGCATCAGGTGTTTATGAACCTCTGCGTAAATGCTAGAGATGCTATGCCCTATGGCGGTACTCTGAGCGTCGAGGGCGAAAATATTGTTATCGATGAAAACTATGTTCGTATGAATATAGACGCTAGGGTTGGCCCTTATATTGCTATTACTGTATCTGATACCGGGAATGGCATCGATGCATCTATAATAAATAGAATTTTTGAACCATTCTTTACTACTAAAGAAGTAGGAAAAGGCACGGGTATTGGTCTATCTACGGTCATGGTGATCGTTAAAAGCCATAATGGTTTTGTGAACGTGTATAGCGAGGTGGGAACGGGTACGCAATTTAAAGTTTACTTACCAGCAGTTGAGGGTAATGAGGCGCAACAACCGGAAGAGCTAGAATTACCATTAGGTAACGGCGAATTAGTTTTAGTTGTGGATGACGAAGCCGCAATTCGCGAAGTCACCAAAGCATCGCTGGAAACATATGGTTACAAAGTGATTTGCGCTAATGATGGTATTGAAGCGATCGCTCTGTACGCACAGCAAAAATTAGAAATCAGTTTGGTGTTAGTGGATATGATGATGCCCTTTATGGAGGGTACGACAACCATCCGCACGCTACAAAAAATTAATCCCAAAGTCAAGGTTGTTGCCAGTAGCGGCATTCCCTCCAGCGAACAACTTGCGAAAGAGGCTGGGACTGGAGTCAAAGCATTTTTGTTGAAGCCATACACGGCCAAAGAGTTGTTAAAAACTCTTAATCAGGTCGTCAATGCCAATTAAATAATTATTAATTGATGCAATCTAGTTTAATATTTCCTGGGTGTAGCTGCTTGATTGAGGCTTGAATATGCTAAAAAAGATAAAGTGACCTTTTTAATGCATATATAGCTTTTAGTATAAATATAGGGCTTCTCAATTCTGTGCGATACAATGGTATGGGTGCAAATCTGTGTACCCGTAGACTTAAGCGTATGCAGGCGAGTGAGAATCGCTATATAAAAAAGGGGGAGATCAATATTTTAGTAGTTGACATTAGTTAAGATAATTGCTCCTAAGCAACAGCGCGATCGCAACCTAATTTATGGCAAGAAGCGAACAAATAAAAGCAGAAATAGAAGATAGAATTGGGTTTTTCCCAATTTTTTTTGCCCCAGCCCAACACGATGCCCAGGTATTGGAAAACCTATGGCAATACACTCTTAGTGCTTATGTAAATAATCCTCTATCTTCTCTATTAAAGGAAAAACTCTCTGCATACCTGTCGCGCTACTGTGCGGTACCATACTGCATGATCTGCCACAGTTGTTCGTTGCGTCCTTTGGGTATGAAAGCGCGGGATGTGTTACAGTTGCTTAAATCGCCTCCACCAAGCGCAACTGATATTGAGAAACACCTAAACTTTCTAGCTGCACAGACAGAAGCGATCGCTAGCTCGACTTTGAACGCGGCACTAGAACAAAGCCTGCTCTACTGTTCAATATATATATTTTTAGAAAGAGAAGAGGCACAGAACATCCGCAAAAGTCTGCGCCGCCTTCTGGAACCTTCTACCTATCAACATTTAGTATCATTTGTAGCTTATGTTAAGGCTTGCCATGTATGGATGGAAAACTTTCCCGAAGTTGGTTATGAAGCTGACAAACGAGCGATAGAAAATCTTGATGCATTACTTGAGGAAGAACCTGGGTTAGTTGACTTTTTTAGGAACTACCGCCAAATAGTCAAGCGCGAACTCCAGGCTCAGACGGAACAGCTAGAGCAAATTGAGGAATGCAAGCGGAATGAAGTTGCGCTGAAGCAGAGCGAGGAACGCTTCCGGCTTTTGGCTGAAAACTCAACCGATATGATTTCTCGCCACACGGCTGAAGGAGTTTACCTCTACGTTTCACCTGCATCGCGCACGCTTCTGGGTTACGATCCAGAAGATTTGATTGGGCACTCGGCATACGAGTTTTTCCATCCAGAAGATTTAGCGGAGATAGCTAAGGCTCACACAAATATTTTAGAGTTGGTAGATATTAATACAGTTGCTTATCGAATCCGCAACTGTTCAGGTAACTATATCTGGTGTGAAACAACTAGCCGAACTATACGAGACGAAAAGACGGGTGATGTTATAGAAATTTATGCATCAACCCGGGATATTACCAGTCGTAAAGCTGTTGAACAAGAGCTTATAAGAGCTAATAAGCGTATTGTTAATATACTGGAAAGTATTACGGATGCATTTTATAGCTTAGATTGTCAGTGGAAGTTCAATTATATAAATCCCCAAGCCGAACGCTTTTTACAAAAAAAACGAGATGAATTACTAGATAAAAATATATGGGAGGAATTCCCCAAACTTGCTGAAGGTGAATCGGTTTTGTTCACGCAATATCACAAAGCAGTATCAGAACAAAAAGCTGTCGCATTTGAAGAGTTTTATCCGTGCCTAAACGCCTGGTTTGAAGTTCACGCTTATCCTTCTTTAGAAGGTTTGTCGGTTTATTTTAACGACATTAGCGATCGCAAACGATCATCGGAGACGCTACAGCATCGAGAACAGCAATTTGCAGCGCTACTTAGAAATAATCCGGATGTAATTATTCGCTGCGATCGCCAAGTGCGTTACGTTTATGTGAATCAAGCAGTGGAACGCTTACTTGGAAAGGCAGCAGCGGAAATACTTGGCAAGACTAGCCAAGAACTAGGCATACCTCAAGAGCTGTGCCAACTCTGGGAAGAAACCGTGCGGCTGGTCTTTGAAACGGGGATGGAACAATCAATTGAATTTGAGTCTCCCTCAACGGACGGATTGCGAAGCTACCAATCTCGCGTAGTTCCGGAGTTTTATGAAGGTTTAACTAAATATGCGTTGATTGTGAGCCGCGATATCACCGAGATCAAGCGGGTACAAGAGGAATTAGAGCGACAAAATAGGCGATCGCAATTGTTTGCCGAAATTGCTCTAAAAATTCGCCAATCCTTACAAATTGATGAAATTCTCCAAACTACTGTCACCGAGGTGCAAAAAATTCTTAACAGCGATAGAGTTTTAATCTATCGACTTTGGCCGGATGGCAGCGGTACCGGGGTGACAGAGGCAGTAGTTCCTGGCTGGCCTAGTGTTTTAGGTCAAACCTTCTCCCAGGAAGTCTTTCCCCAAGATTTTCAACAATTGTATTGCGAGGGGCGGATTCGTGCCATTGCCGACCTAAATAATAGCGTTGAAACTTCTTCTTGCGTTGTTGAATTTCTGCATCAGTTCGGGGTAAAGGCAAAATTAGTCGTCCCCATTTTGCTAAAGGAAGACCTTTGGGGTTTGTTGATTGCTCATCAGTGCGATCGCCCCCGAAAGTGGCAAAGCTTTGAAGTTGACCTGCTGCAACAATTGGCAACCCAGGTGGGTATTGCACTGGCACAAGCCCAACTTCTGGAACAAGAAACCCGCCAGCGCTCAGAATTACTTCGTTCTAATGACCAATTGCAACAGTTTGCCTATGTAGCCTCCCACGACTTGCAAGAACCGCTGCGGAAGATTCAAGCATTTGGCGATCGCTTAAAAGATAAATGCAATTCGGCACTCACCGATCAAGGACGCGATTACTTAGAACGAATGCAGAATGCTGCCAAGAGGATGCAAGTTCTCATCGACGACTTGCTGACGTTCTCGCGGGTTACTAGCAAAGCTAAAGCTTTTGAGAGGGTAGATTTGTCGGTTGTGGTGTCAGAGGTATTATCTGATTTGGAAGTAGGGATCGATCGAACTGGTGGACGGGTGGAAGTGGGAGATCTATCTGTAATTGAGGCCGAGCCAATACAAATACGTCAATTGCTACAAAACCTGATTAGCAATGCGCTGAAATTCCACCGCAACGACCACCCGCCAATTGTAAAGATTTATGGCCAACTGCTTAATCCTTCGGAAAAACGCTCTAGTGGGGGATCTACCATCGCAGATCTGTATCAAATAATAGTCGAAGACAACGGTATTGGGTTTGACGAAAAGTACCTAGACCGCATATTCAACGTTTTTCAACGCCTGCACGGTCGCAGCGCATACGAAGGCACGGGTATGGGTTTAGCTATCTGTCGCAAGATAGCCGAGCTACACGGCGGGAGCCTAGAGGCAAAAAGCACGCCAGGACAAGGGGCAAGATTTATTGTCACGCTGCCTTTTAAACAACCAAAGGAGTAAACCCAAAGTGAACGATCCCGGAATACCGATCTCCATCCTCATGGCTGAGGACGATCCTGATGACCGTCTATTAGCTAGAGAGGCAATGGCAGAGAGCAGATTGGCTAACAGTTTGTACTTTGTTGAGGATGGAGAGGAATTGCTAGATTATCTGTATCGACGGAACAAATATACTCAGGCAAGTAGTTCGCCCCGCCCTGGTCTAATACTGCTAGATCTAAATATGCCGAAAAAAGACGGGCGCGAGGCACTTAAGGAGATTAAAGCCGACCCGAATCTGCGGCAAATCCCCGTTGTGGTAATGACAACTTCAAAAGCTGACGCAGACATTTATCGCAGCTATGACTTGGGCGCAAACTCTTTTATTACTAAGCCTGTAACGTTCGAGTCTTTAGTTGAGGTAATGAAAGCTCTAGGAAAATATTGGTTTGAAATTGTGGAACTGCCACCAGCAGGAGTGGAAGACGGATATGAACATCTACCCAATCAGAGTCCTTTTAGTCGAGGATGATGAAGATGACTATATACTGACTCGCGATTTGCTTGATGAAGTCGAACGAGTTAGATTTAGTTTGGAATGGGTAGCGACTTATGATGCTGCACTAGAAGCGATCGCTCAAACTCGGCATGATGTGTATTTGGTTGATTATCGTCTAGGCGATCGCAACGGATTGGAACTGTTGCGCGAAGCAGTTGCCAAAGGCTGCAAAGCCCCGATAATTTTACTTACCGGACAGGGCGATCGCGAAATAGATGTCGAAGCGATGAAAGCAGGTGCGGCAGATTACCTGGACAAAGGTCACATTGGCGCGCCTTTGCTAGAACATTCCATTCGCTACGCCATCGAACGCAAGCAAGCAGAACAAAAAATACGCGAACAAGCTGCCCTACTTGATGTCGCAACAGACGCTATTTTTGTGCAAGATCGAGATAACAAAATCCTCTTCTGGAACAAAGGTGCTGAACGCCTTTACGGATGGAAAGCGACTGATGCTTTGGGCAAAAATGCCGTGCAGCTTTTGTATAGCAAAATCCTGCCTACCAAAGAAGACTTCGGCGCTTCATTTGTTAATAGCAACTCAAACTTATCATCAGACCGCTTTCCTCCTACAGATATCCAGAAAACTCTTGCTGAGAAAGGCGAATGGCAGGGTGAGTTGCATCAATTCAACCGCGATGGCAAAGAAGTCATAGTTTCTAGCCGCTGGACGCTGGTACGCGATGAACAGGCGCAAGCCAAATCAATCCTCGTTGTTAATACAGATATCACCTCTAGCAAACAACTCGAAGCCCAGTTTCTCAGGGCACAACGATTGGAGAGCATCGGCACGCTTGCAGGCGGAATTGCACACGATTTGAACAATGTGCTGACGCCAATTATGATGGCAATTCAACTTTTAGAGGCGCAAGTAACAGATGAGCGAAGTCTACGGCTGTTACCAATACTGAAAAACAATACTAAACGCGGAGCCGCTTTGGTAAAGCAAGTGCTGTCTTTTGCACGTGGAATTGAAGGCGAACGCACGGTTCTGCAAGTAAGACATTTAATATCTGAAATTAAACAGATTGCCAAACAAACATTCCCGAAATCACTAGAATTTTATACTGATATACCGCAAGACCTTTGGACTGTCTCTGGAGATGCTACGCAACTGCATCAAGTTCTGATGAACCTTTGCGTAAATGCACGCGACGCTATGCCCGTCGGGGGCACTATTAGTATCTGCGCGGAAAATTTGATCGTCGATCAAAACTATGCCCGCATGAATATTGAAGCTAAGGTTGGTGCTTATATTGTTCTTACAGTATCGGATACGGGTACGGGGATGCCCAAAGATATTCTAGATAGAATCTTTGAGCCATTCTTCACAACTAAAGAAATTGGTAAAGGCACTGGTCTAGGTCTTTCAACAGTTTTAGGGATTGTTAAAAGTCACGGCGGCTTTATAAAGGTTACTAGCGATGTGGGAAGAGGAACGCAGTTTAAGGTTTACTTGCCAGCCGTAGAAGCAACTGAAACGCAGTATAGGGAAGATTTAGAACTGCCTAAAGGAAACGGCGAATTAGTACTCGTTGTTGATGATGAAGTCGCTATTTGTGAGGTTACAAAGACATCGCTAGAAACTTATGGTTATCGAGTGTTAACTGCTAGTGATGGAATTGAAGCGATCGCAACTTATGCCCAAAAAAAATCCGATATCAGCGTGGTTTTACTGGATATGATGATGCCGTCTATGGATGGTGCAACAACCATACGAACTTTGCAAAAAATTAACCCCTATGTCAAGATTATTGCCATCAGCGGCATCACTGCAAATGAAAAAATTGCCAAGAATGCTGGTAGTACGGTTAAAACATTTTTGTCAAAACCCTACACCTCCAAAAAATTACTAAAAACTATAAATTTAGTTCTCACTGAGAATTAACTTATAAAAAATGAAGAGTTGCTATTTTAAGCTTTGCCGCCACCCATCAGATACAATAGTGCCATCCGCACCGCAACGCCGCTAGTCACTTGTTGAGAAATGAGGCTAAATTGCAAGTCGTCCATTAGGTCAGAGCTAATTTCAACGCCTCGATTAACTGGGCCGGGATGCAAAACTTTGACTTCATCTTTACAGAGTTTGATGCGATCGCGCGTTATTCCATACCGTTGATGATACTCTCGCAAAGAAGGCAACAAATGCTGTGTCATTCTTTCTTTTTGCAGCCGCAATGTCATCACAAAATCGGCATTTTCTAAAGCTGGCTCAACATCCCAATGCAGAAATAGTTTGCCTGGTCTATCGATACCATAATTAGCAAACAATTGGGGTAATAAGGTGGGCGTACTGGCTAGATGCACCTCTGCACCAGTTGCAGTTAAACTCCAAATGTTAGACCGCGCCACCCGCGAGTGTAAAATATCCCCGACAATGGCAATTTTTTTGTCCTTCAGAAGTTCGATGCGAGGTCGGTCTGGGTCTAAAAGGGTTGTGATGGTAAATAAGTCTAAAAGTGCTTGTGAAGGATGTTCGTGCTGACCGTCACCAGCGTTAAGGACGCCCACCCGCGATTCTAGCCGATCCATCTCGTTGGCGATCGCTTGTGGCACTCCCGCCTCTTGATGCCGAATTACCATAATATCGGTTCCCATTGCAAGATACGTCTTTGCCGTATCCAGAATGGTTTCCCCTTTAGTCAAAGAAGACGTTGCGGCGGCAAAATTTAGCGTATCAGCTGACAATCGCTTTGCAGCCAGTTCAAAACTACTGCGCGTGCGGGTAGAAGGTTCAAAAAACAAATTAGCCACTACCTGACCCTGCAATGTCGGCACTTTCGGAGTCCGCCGCGACAGTACCTCGCGGAAACTCGCAGCAGTTTGCAGCACTGTGTCGTATTCAGTTGTAGTGAAGTCAGCCAAGGAAATAATGTGGCGGCGAGTCCATGTATTAGAAGGCATACGGATAACTGAGAAATTTCCTTAACAAATTACACTAATCCAGCCATTGATAGAGGCGCAGGTTTAAAAGCCTTAGCTTATTTTATATAATTTTATGTTATTCCTGTTATTAACTATACATATAGTTTATAAGTTCCATTTTTGGAAGTTTAACGATAGCTTAATTAAAGATATGTCAAGATTCCATGACATTTGTTAAACCCGTGTTTAAATTCTTAAATTTACCTCATGGAAAAATGCACGTTAGTGGGGGTAGATATCCAAGCCACTAGGGAAGAATAGCAAGCTAGAAGCGCGTGCCCTAATCTTCAGCCTGCACTCGAAACTTTAGATATTTTTTAGCCAAAAACTTGGAACGCATTTTTTCTTTGTAGTGAAATTTTGAGCGTTTCGAGAAAATTTGTTGCAAGGTTACTGTTTATTTATTACTTGTGGATTTTATGAAAGGAAATTTACCCCAAAAACGCACTAATTACACCTATTTATCCAGGTTAAATTACAAAAAAATTCAGTTGAAATGGGAAAATTACTGGTTCAAGATACGTGGAAGGTGGCGTTCGTGTCCCCTGACGTGCCCCATAGATAGACCTCATCACAGACATATCTTTTGGAGTTGGTTCGGTAGTTTCCTGGCAATAGCAGCAACGGCTTACCTAAGCACGAAAACAAATACTCCTCTGCTTATGGCTCCCTTTGGTGCCACTAGCGTATTAATCTTTGGCGTACCTGACAGCCCTTTGGCTCAACCCCGTAATGTGATTGGGGGTAATATCGTAGCTGCTGTAGTCAGCTTAACTATTCTGCATCTTTTCGGTTCGTCACCTTGGGCGATGGGATTTGCTGTCGCCACTTCCATCGGTATGATGCAGTTTACCGGAACTTTGCACCCGCCTGCGGGAGCAGTTGCATTAGTCGTGATGATGACAAAGGCTTCCTGGCAATTTTTGCTGACTCCTGCCCTTGAAGGTTCTATTATTCTGGTATTATGCGCTGTGGTTTTTAATAATCTGGCAGAAGAAAGGACTTATCCAAAGCACTGGCTGTAAGAAGTTTAAAGTTGCTGAAGTAAATGATATTTTAACGTTTTCATGTTCATGTATTGCCTATTCAATCATATTATCCCGAAGCCACAAACTGGTAATGCGATAGACGGGAATTTCATTGCTACTTTAGTCAGCCTGACTATTCTCTATCTTTTGGTTTTGAACTTTGGCCAGGGGGTATGGCAGTAGCAACTGCAATTGGAAGTATGCAATTAATTAAAACTCTACATCTCCCTTGGGAAGCAGTAGCGTTAGCCATAATTATGACTAACGCAAAGTAGCACTTTTACTAACCTCTGCAATTGAAGGCTCCATTATTCTGGTGCTTAGGCTGTGGTTTGTAATAATGTTGTAGAAAATAGGAATTATCCTAAGCATTGGCTATAAAAAATTGGTGTTGCTGAAGTTAGATATAACTTGAGGTTTTAATGCTAGAATTCGTGTTCTAAAACATCCTACCTCTCGCTAACACCAAATTTTTACTATGGTGAACCGAACGTAATTGACCGCTCATCTTGCTACTATCTTTAAAGCAAATGAAATCAGGCTGAGAAAGGTCAAAAAACCGACTGCATCTAGCATGGTAGTTAGTAGCGGCCCGCTAATTAGCGCCGGATCTAGCTTTAATCGCTTCAAACCCATTGGCAGTAACGTTCCCAGTGCGGCGGCTATGAACACATTCACACACATCACGAGTGCTGCCACGATCGCTACCCATCGCTCGTTAGCAGGCGACCAAATTAAAGACAGGATACCCAACGACAAGCCCAATGCCACGGCTGTACCCACCCCAGCTAGGAGTTCCTTGCGGAGAATTTGTGGTGTATCAGCAGGAGTTACTTCGCCGACACCCAGCCCGCGCACTGTTACAGATAAAGCCTGAATGGCGACATTACCGCTGGCGTTGGACAAAATTGGCATGATCACGGCTAGGACGGGGACAACTGAAATCACGCCTTGAAAGGGCGCGATCGCACTTGCGGCTGCAATGTACAAACCAATATTCCCGACCAGCCAAGGCAGACGCTTGCGGATTGTCACTAATGGAGGAGACAAAGCTGCTTCGTCGCCGCCGCTGACGCCAGCCAGTTTCTGAATATCTTCAGTTGCTTCCTCTTCTAAAATGTCCACCACGTCATCAATGGTGATAATGCCCACTAGCCGATCTTCTCGATCGACTACAGGAAGGGCTATCAAGTCATAGCGCTTCATTGTTTGGGCAGCTTCTTCTTGGGGAGTTTCGGTATAAGCTTTGACGACGCGATCGCTAGCAATATCCCGAATCAGAACATCAGGAATCGTAAACAGCAATTGCCTCAACGAAACTACCTGCACTAACTTGCGGTTGTTGTCGGTGACGTAGGCGTAGTAAATCGTTTCCTTATCTCGGTCGGAGAGGCGGATTTTGCTCAAAGCTTCTCCTACCGTCAATCCCTCGCGCAGGCGCACGTATTCTGTTGTCATCACGCGCCCTGTCGTGCCTTCTGGATAACCCAAAATCATCGACGTTGCCTGTCGTTCAGTCGGGCTGAGTTGCTGCACCAGCCGCTTGACTATCCCAGCAGGCAACTCATCAAACAATTCTGCCCTGTCATCAGGGCGCATAGATTCAACAATCTGGCAAACCTGGGTGTCGTGAAGCGAACCAATTAGCTCTTCCTGCACTTCAGGCGGTAGATACTCAAATACGTCAATCGCCTGATCTTTTTTGAGCAAGCGAAAAGCGATCGCCCGCCGTTCTGCGGGCAGTTCAGCAATGTAATCCCCTACATCTACAGCGGGTATGCGATTCAGTTCCGACTTCAACTGGTTTAAATCGCCAATATCCGACAGCGCAACACGTCCTTCTTGGGTGAGCATCAAACCTCCTAGTCTCCCCTAACCGGGAGATTAGATGCCCGGTTAGAGGAGTTTACTACTGTCAGGGAATGGACTTTGGTCCATAGAATCTTTAGAAATCAACACTGATATTAGCTAGGAATACCAGTAAATCTATGCTAGCCCCTGAAGGTGCAATCCACAATCATGATTTGTTCGGTACAAGTCACTCTAAATCCAGATTTCACCAGTTATGAACCATATTCAAAAATATCTTGCAACCGTAGCACTTGCCGCTACTGTCGTTAGTCTTAGTAGTTGTACTTCTCCAGCAGATAACCGCCAAGTTGAAGCGGCGCTAGATACTCCTAATCAGCCTGCTCCTGCTGTCACAACACCAGGAGTAATTCCGCCTTCAAAGACTGCTGGGAATATTGCAGCTTCTATAGCTGCGGACAAAAACACAGTCACAGTAACTATCTATAAACCAGATAATCAATGCCAAGATCTGGTGGCAGAAAAAGTAGCCGTTCCATCTGCGCGTACCGTAGAAGCGGCGGTGGGTAGAGTCATTGAGGATCGAGCCAACTCAGATTTTAATCTTGCTGGGTATCGCGTCAGCGTTAATTCACAAACTGGTGTAGCTACAGTTGATATGCGCGTATCGGGTAATTCTAGACGCCAATTTGTCTCTTTGTCTTCGTGCGAACAGTTTGCTCTCTTTGGTAGCTTGCGGAAAACTTTAACCAGTAACTCGCAATGGAAGATTAAAGATGTTCGTTTCACCGAGCAAGGGGAAGAAATTTACCTCTAAAGCTTAGAGACAGAAGGACACTTATTCAAATACCATCGCAGGGGTAAATCAGCCCCCTGCGATAAGCCAATCCTAGTAGTTTGTACAATGTCTGCTTGAAATTGCTCTAGCCTATGTTCCAGCCATAGGGGGTTCCCCTGTTGCAATACAAGTGCATTCAAACTCAAGTCAATTTGCAGAACTTGGCAGAGTTTACCCGGTCCAGCGGCAATTCTATGCACTTTCGACGCTGGAGGTTGGTCAATCCAAGGCGGTACTGATTCTAGCTGCAAGGCACGAATTAAAACTGCGCTGGGAACTCCTTCGCTGTCCGTGACAATATTAAGGCAGCGATACAAACCATATATTAAATAGACATAACTTCTTCCGGCTGGCCCAAACATCACCTCATTGCGCCTTGTGCGTCGTCGGTAGGCGTGACAAGCTGGATCGTCTGGCCCGTAGGCTTCTGTTTCCACAATTATTCCGCGAACAATCTCGCCATTGGGCAGCAAGCGCACTAACGTGCAGCCTATAAGATCTGGCGCTACTAAGGTTGATGGACGCGCCAGCCAATTAGGTTCTACAATCTGAGTAAATTTGCTAAAATTCATCAGTAAATATACCCAAATTAAACTCTACCTTCCTAAAAAACAATGGATGTCAAGCTAGCTTTAGCAATATTAACAGTTGTGTTTACTGTCTCGTGCCTGTTCTTTGGCACTAAAAATGGATTCTACGATTCTGACAACTATCATGGGAACGGTTCTGCCCACTAAAAGCGATTAGCAATTAGGAATTTGGCAATAGAGTTATGAGTAAACTTACGAATAACTCGTAAGACTTATTAATTCAAAACTCCCTCCACTCCCCATGCCCCATTCGCGAGTCCCCAAGGATGAGTCAACGTCCCCCAGCACACTCTCAGGCTAGTGAAGAGTTAGCGTGTTTCCCCTATGGCGCAGGTCATGGGGATGAAGGAGTGTGCTTGTTGGTGAGGATGGGGCGACACCGCATTCTGCTTGACTGTGGGTTAGCAGACATTTCGCCATTGCTGGTAGAGGGGAAACCACCGGCAGATTTAGTGTTGTGTACTCACGCACACCCGGATCACGCGAGGGGTTTGCTGGCTCTACATCAAGCTTTCCCGCAGTTGCCTATTTACGCCAGCGAAGTGACAACTCAGTTGTTGCCGCTAAATTGGCCGGATATCGAGCCGAAGGATATTATTAGATTCTGTCAGGCGTTGCCTTGGCGATCGCCTGTCGAATTTATTGATGGGCTTTGTGCCGAATTATTCCCCGCGGGACATTTGCCTGGAGCAGCAGCGATTCAGTTGACTTACACTGCTCCTCACCGCTCTTACACCATACTTTATACTGGCGACTTTTTCCTCTCTAACTCGCGGCTGGTGGAGGGATTGCCCCTAGAAGCTTTGCGGGGTCTGGAGCCAGACGTGCTGATCGTTGAGGGCAGTTATGGCACGGCTCGCCACCCCCATCGTCGTCAACAAGAAAACAGCCTGGTGGATCGGATAAACCTGGCGATCGCTCAACAGCAATCCGTCTTGCTACCAGTGCCAACTTTGGGTCTGGGTCAAGAACTTCTGATGCTCCTGCGGAGCCATCACCTCTTCACTGGCCGCGACTTGGATATCTGGGTAGATGGCACAGTGGCGGGCGGCTGCGATGCTTACTTGGAACTACTGCCCCACCTGCCTACTTCTGTACAGAACTTTGCTCGACATCAACCCCTGTTTTGGGATGCTCGCGTGCGCCCCCGGATGCGCCGTTTGCCGCCAGAACAACGCGGCTCTGTTGGTCGCTCTCCTTGCATCGTCCTTACCGATAGAGCAGTTGATTGGCGAGAATACTGGCAGCCTGATGCTAATGCTTGGGTCTTATTACTCCCTCAAACACCAGGATACCCCGTCAGAACTCAGGACTTAGGGCTGGCCAGCGTGGAAACCTATTTGCTGGCTCAACATTCCGATGGCCTGGGAACAACGCAACTGATTCATAATTTGCGTCCCCAGCACGTAATTTTTATTCACGGTTCTCCGACTTACTTAGGAGACCTGACTGGTTTGGAGGAGTTGCAAAACCGCTACCACTTGCATTCTCCCACAACCCAAACCTTGGTAGAGCTGCCAATTGGCGAAACGTTTGTTCAACCTGCGGCACCAACTGAAACCAACTACGAAGGGGAGCTTACTGAGCTGGGAACGGTAGTGACTATTACGCTACCAGAAGCGATCGCTGCCGATCCTCGCTGGAACCATTTTGCAGATACTGGGTTAGTAGAAGCTCGTTGGCAGGGTGAGGAACTGGTGTTGCGCGGGTTATCCCAACGCGAATTACTAAGTCAGGGGGGCAACACCAGAATCCCTGCTGATATCGAATGCTGTGGCAACTGTCGTCACCAAAGGGGGCAGCGGTGTTGGAATCCAGATTCTCCTCTGTATGGCTTTAAAGTCACGCCAGAAGGTTACTGTCCCGTATTTCAACCCGCTCACGGGACGGAGTGAGCGATCGCCATAGAGTACCGAGCTAAAAGTTAGGAGTTATGAGAAAATTTCTAAACTCATAACTTCTAACTCTGCTACTCCTCTAATCTCTAGTCCCGCCATCTTCTGGGGAACGAGGGCGAATTTGTTCTGCTTCTGGGCAATCATCAGAGACGAGAGGTTCAGCATTGCCTCTAGGTACTGATGCCAGCTTCGTCTGAACCGCGCCAATGCTTTCTAAGCGCAGCATTTCTTCCCAAGAACAGGCTTCATCTTCTTCGTCGGTCTCGTAGCGTAGGGTAACTAAATCTCCTTCAATGTCGATGATGCGAGCGCGTTCTATCCAACGTTGCTGATCCCGCAAGAAAATACAGACCTCACGACCATCGCAACAGAGTTGATAAATCTTGCGGTGTAGCATAGGTTGCTTCTCCTATATAACTGTTCTAATGCTTTTGAACCTACCGCCCCCTGATGGGGTATACGGCTTAGATCTAACTTGACGGGGGTGGGTTCCCGTGATTTTACCTGTCTCAAAGTGAGATCTCTAGATAATCTTGCCGATTTAATCTCACAGTTTAGCTGGAATTGAGCGGCATTTAAGGTAGTAATTTCACGATACCAACGACTGTTACTTTTAAACCAAGTCATCCTCGCGCACAAGGCTTTTAACGATGTTACTCGTACTCGCAAGCTTTGTTGAAGGATAGAGCAGACATGGTATGTCGTCGGCGGCGCGAGCAAATTTTTGCATTTTTTCAGGAGCGGTTATGAAACGTCTGGGAAACTTGCACGCAGGTAATGGCGCGGTAAGTTGGAGCTTTGCCGTTGAGTTGGTGGGGCACTACCCTTGAAGCGGGCATGCAGGGAGCCTGTAAACCGAAGCACCGATGATGATTTAGCCATTGAATAATGGTAGCTTTCGGGGTAGCTAATCTTTGAGAACTCAGGGTTTTTCCCCGCGAATAAGTCCTGTAATAATATTTTAATCTAAAAATTTTGCCCCCAACGCGATCGCTGGGGGCATTGTTAAAATCAAAATTTTTATTATTAATACTTCTCTTTGATGCTAGTTCTCTCTGCCCGCTACAAACTTGGCGCCTTATGCCGCTATGAGCTGGCGCTTGGGGGTTCGAGTAGCCCAAAGTAATGTTAGCGAGTGCTGTGACTCAATACCTGCGTATCGCTCCCACCCGCCTCTCGTTGAATTTCGCCCGTCTTCACTGCCTCGCAGAGGGTATCTAAGGCATCTAAATCGGCTGAATGGTAGCCTTTATACGCCAGTACCTGGCGTATCAAACCTTCTGAGGCCACGCTGAAGCAACCCGTTTGGAAAGCAGACTTCACAAGTGCGCGAATCATAACTAGCAGAGCATCCTTTAATAGTTTTCTATTCTACTATGAAATAATTCTCAAACCTAGAAACTGATTGAAATCAGCCAATAAGTGTGATTGTGCTGCAAATGCACCTGTGATCTTTATCACAGATGTAGAAATCTAGCCTATGCGTAACAAAGAAATATTTTTCTCTTACCGACAGACAGCAGCAGCGAGTTTTGGTGTTTGAGGCCGGGGGTAGACACAAGAGATACTTATGTCCTTAAGCACAGCATAAAAGATTAAGTATTAAAAATCTGTAAAGCTGAGCGGGGGAGTTGAATAAAATTCTGTTAAAGTTCGAGACAACTGAAAGTAACCCAGCGAGTAAAAACAACAGCCGTGGAAGCGATCGCCGTTCGCGAACAGCAATACAAAACCTACATCCTCTCAGATGTTGCCGCCCAGGCGCAGCTAGAAGTCGTCCCAGAGCGCGGTGGCATCATTACACAATGGCGGATTCGCGATCGCGAAATCCTATATCTAGATGCAGAAAGATTTGCCAATCCAGAATTAAGCGTGCGGGGCGGAATTCCCATTCTGTTTCCCATCTGCGGCAACTTACCTGAAAATACCTACACCCATCAAGGCAGACAATACACCCTCAAGCAACACGGCTTTGCCCGCGACCTGCCTTGGGAAGTCACCGACACAACTACGGCTGACCCGATTAGCATTACCCTCGTACTCAACAGCAACGATCGAACCCGTGCCCTTTATCCATTTGATTTCCAAGTAGCCTTCACCTACCAACTTAAGGGCAACACCCTAGAAATTCGGCAACGGTACACCAACCAGTCGGCTGAACCGATGCCTTTTTCAACTGGTTTGCATCCCTACTTTGTTTCTTCCGACAAGACACAGCTAAAGTTTGATATCCCATCCGACCAATACGCAGACCAGCGCACCAAAACAACCCATTTTTTCAACGGCGACTTTGACTTCAACAGCGATGAAATTGACGCTGCTTTTCTTAATGTTTCTAGCCAGTCGGCAAACGTAACCGACGCTAGCCGCCAGTTGCAGCTAACACTCAGTTACGACGAAAGCTATTCGATCGTAGTTTTCTGGACAGTTAAGGGCAAAGACTTTTACTGCCTAGAGCCTTGGAGTGCCCCTCGTAACGCGCTCAACAGTGGCGATCGCTTGATTTACCTAGATCCTGGAGCTAGTTGCGAAACACGAGTTTGCCTGAGTGCAACTTTCTTCTGAAAAGTGCTTGCATATTTTTAGAGAGCTGTGTTAAGGTTGTAAACGTTGCAAAAACGCAGCGAACGGGTCGCTAACTCAACGGTAGAGTACTCGGCTTTTAACCGAATAGTTCCGGGTTCGAATCCCGGGCGACCCATAAAATTCCGGCCTCCGGATTCAATAAAAAATTAAACCAGCCCGTTTTCTGGCCACAGAGCGGGTTTTTTAAGCATCAAAACAGTGGCAGGGGCTTACCCGAAAACTTGTTGACGTATGGGCGATCCCCAATTTTCCGCAAACAATACGCTATGGGGCGAAAAGTATCTTAAGATTATTGTAATAATTTTGCCCGTCCAGAACAAACTAACTGACAACCAGTTAATAGGAGTATCAGATATGGCGCTCGTACCAATGCGGCTGCTTTTGGATCACGCGGCTGAGAACAATTACGGCATCCCAGCTTACAACGTCAACAACATGGAGCAGATCCAAGCCATCATGCAGGCTGCCCATGAGACAAACAGCCCGGTGATTCTGCAAGCTTCTCGTGGCGCTCGTAAGTATGCTGGCGAAAATTTCCTGCGCCACCTGATTTTGGCAGCGGTGGAAACCTACCCCCACATCCCCATTGTCATGCACCAAGATCATGGCAATGAACCAGCCACCTGCTACTCTGCTATCCGCAACGGCTTCACCAGCGTGATGATGGACGGTTCCCTAGAAGCCGATGCCAAGACTCCAGCTACCTTCGAGTACAACGTCAACGTCACCCGCGAAGTGGTGAAAGTTGCCCACTCGATCGGTGCCAGCGTTGAAGGCGAACTTGGCTGCTTGGGTTCTCTGGAAACTGGTATGGGTGAAGCTGAAGACGGTCACGGTGCTGAAGGCGTTCTTTCGCACGACCAACTACTGACCGACCCAGACGAAGCTGTTGCCTTCGTTGAGCAAACCCAGGTAGATGCTTTGGCAGTTGCCATCGGCACCAGTCACGGCGCTTACAAGTTCACCCGTAAGCCGACCGGAGAAATCCTGGCTATCAGCCGCATTGAAGAAATTCACCGCCGCCTGCCCAACACCCACTTGGTTATGCACGGTTCCTCGTCTGTACCAGAAGATTTGCTCGCCCTGATTAACCAGTACGGCGGTACAATCCCCGAAACCTACGGCGTGCCTGTTGAAGAAATTCAGAAGGGTATTCAGAGCGGCGTCCGCAAAATCAACATTGACACCGATAACCGCTTGGCAATCACCGCTGCTGTGCGGGAAGCGCTAGCCAAAGATACTAAGGAGTTTGACCCCCGTCACTTCTTGAAGCCTTCCATTAAGTATATGCAGAAGGTTTGTTCAGACCGCTACAACTCTTTTGGCACTGCTGGTAATGGTACCAAGATCAAGCAGATGTCTTTGGATGAGTATGCTGCTAAGTATGCCAAGGGCGATTTGAACGCTGTCACCAAGAAGGCTGTTACTGCCTAATTCACACAAAAGGTAAGGAGGGCGTATTGTTCGCCCCCCAAGCTTTCCGGGTAGCTGTTAGTGCTGCCCGGTTTTTTATTGGTTGATGGTTCAGCAATCAACGCTAAACAAAAACCCTATGTTGCAGGGAGGGCATTTGGCGGCGCACTTGTTCTAGACGGGCGGGGTTAATTTCTGCGATCGCCACTCCTGGCGCATCCCCAGCATCAGCTAAAATTACGCCCCAAGGGTCAATAATCATCGCGTGTCCGTGAGTCTGGCGCAGGGCGTAGTGTCGGCCAGTCTGCGCTGGAGCGATGACGTAGCAGGTGTTTTCAATCGCTCTTGCTTGTAGCAGAATTTGCCAGTGGTCTTTCCCGGTGTAGGCGGTAAAGGCAGCGGGGACAAATATGATGTCGGCTCCTTTGTGCGCCAAATGTCGGTAAAGTTCCGGGAAGCGGACATCGTAGCAAACAGAGAGTCCTAACGTACCTAGATTTGCCGAAGGATAGACTGGTGGCAGTTGAGAACCAGCCTGAACGGTAGTAGATTCGCGGTAGGTAATGCCATCGGGCAGGTTGACATCAAATAGGTGGACTTTCTGGTAGCGGGCGAGTTCTTGACCGCTAGGGTCGATTAGCAGAGCCGTATTGTAGACTTTGCCGCTATCGACTGGTACGGGGAAGCCGCCGCCTAGCAGGGTGACTTGGAAGCGCTGCGCCATTGTTTTGAGAAATTTTTCAGTTTCAAGGGCGATCGCACTAGCTTGTGCGATTTTCTCGTCTTCCATTCCCAAAAATGAGAAATTTTCTGGCAAGCTTACCAACTCGGCACCCTGCCGCACGGCAAGATCGATCAGTTCTTCTGCCTGAGCCAGGTTTTTTTCCACGTCAGGCAGACTGGTCATTTGAATAGCAGCAGCGAGATAAGACTTCATAGATTTGGCTAATCGTGCGGTACAGACAATCACAATATATTTTTCCCCAGGAAGAAGCGTAACGCTCACCAATATCCGTTTGTATGGAGGGGAGAGTAGGTGAGAGAAGTGCCTCGCGTTACGGGGCATAGCTCCTACTTATAGGGGATAGGTTAGCACGGCTTTGCATCCTTAGCGCATTGCCAACTTGACGCCTTGCGACACAAAACGTAATAAAATATATCGTAGTGCGATCGCACTACGATTAAATTTCTTTCTTTAGAAAGATATCGCGTAAAGTTATCCGGAACTGTGACACAAATCATTGTAGTCTTCGTCTACAACTATGGAATGTAGCAATTCGTATCTTATGGGGGTAAGTAAAATGTGTCGGATTCGTGAAATCGTTGAACAAGCTTTGGCTAGTGGTTATCTGACGGTTAAGGCAGAAGATCAGTTGCGTCAGCGTTTGCAGAGCAAGTATGACTTTGAAGACTTCCAGGCTTTCATCACCTTACAGAAAGAGGCGATGGAAGGTAGGGTAAAGCAGGAGTCTCGCGAGTTGCTGCATGCTAGAACTCTTTCTGCGGTAGGTTAATGCGCGATCTCACGTTACGATGCGCGATCGCGCACGCTAGTTATATTTCAGCAGAACAATTGCATACTCGCTACGACACATAAAAGCGATCGCATTGCGCTACAACACATAAGAGCGATCGCCAGTTAGCTGCGCCTAGAATTTAGATAAATGTAATGCCCGACACAGACGCTAGCAGCGAATTTAGCATCGCTAGTTAAATTTTTTCATTAGTAGGGTGGGCAATGCCCACTCACAAATTAACTGCAAACATTGGGATACTCTAATTTTAGTGAAAAATTCGATAATTGCTGAAGCTGAATTAGAAGAGCAAATTAGGTAAAATTGGCAAAATAGTTGCTAAATATAGAGCAAAATAAATCAGAAGAAATTGCCAGTAATGTCGAGTCAAACTGGGTAAATTGTATATATATTTCTATAGTCAATATAAATGCGATCGCACCCTTAAAAACGCTCGCAATCCTATATTTAAAATCGCCATAACTCGGCACTAACCAAAATATTATCAAAGGCGATCGCACGCTTTAAACTATGAAAATTAAAACAGATTGCGCCGCGCTAATCACATAACAGCGACGTTACTGGCTAAGGCTATTTTGTCAAGCCTATAATTAGATAAATTCGATAATCGCGGAGATTCGGCAAATGCTTAGGGGAATTTGGCGGCGGTTGGTTCGATTCCTGCGGCGGTTGTTGGGTATTCGGGGAGATAATGCGGTAAAAATTGAAAGACTGAGCGATCGCGAATATGAACAGTTGTTCGCTAATCTTCTAACTGGAGTAAGTCAGAATTGGAATCAGTCGCAGATATTGCAACATTTGGGAGATCGAGTAAACGATCGCTTCTTCAAAAATTGGCTGCGTGAATATGGAAGAAAATTGCGGCAATTGCCAGATGCAGATCATCAGCTAGCGTGGCGGATGGTGAATTTGAGTCGTGTGGGTTGTGGGGAAGTTGGCGAAATTGCTGCTGATATTGGTAGAGATTTGTTAGCGAAACCAGTTGGGAAAAGCGGGCAAGATGCAAAGTCTATAAGAGAAGATACAAACCGCAGAGGCGCAGAGGAAGCAGAGGAAAGAGAGGATAGAGAGAATATCTTTAACTTGGAATCTCAAGATGCAGAAGTATGGTTTGATCGAGGCAACGATCAATATAGGGCGGGGAATCTTATAGGGGCGATCGCCTCTTACGATCGAGCTATAGAATTCAAACCCGACTTGCACCAAGCTTGGCTTAACCGGGGAAGTGCGTTGGAGAATTTAGGGCGATTTGAAGATGCGATCGCTTCTTCAAATCGAGCTATAGAAATCAAGCCCGACTTCCACGAAGCTTGGTTTAACCGGGGAATTACGTTGGAAAATTTAGGGCGATTTGAAGAAGCGATCGCTTTTTACGATCGAGCTATAGAATTCAAACCCGACTTCCACGAAGCTTGGTTTAACCGGGGAATTGCGTTGGGAAATTTAGGGCGATTTGAAGATGCGATCGCTTCTTTTGATAAAGCTATAGAAGTCAAACACGACATCCACGACACTTGGATTAACCGAGGAGTTGCTGCGGGGAATTCGCGTAACTATAACCCCCAAGCAGCTATGATTTTGCAGATGCAATTCCCCGCTTCTCCATCAGTGATGCTAAATCCGATTCTGGCTCGACGCGGCTATGAAGGAGAGTTGTTGAGTTATCAAGAAGGCTTAAAATATTGCCACGAAGACACCCACCCCGAAGGCTGGGGAAGGTTGCATCAACGTATTGGTGACGCGCACTATTTTGAAGGGGAAGGAAAATCAAATTATCGCGGCTATTGGGATAAAGCTGTAGTTGAGTATAAGCAAGCCCTAATTACTCTTACAGCAGAAGATTTTCCTGAGTTGCATCTCGATGTTTTGCAAGATTTAATTAAACCTCTCTTAGGTTTGGGGCAAACAACTGAAGCAGACGAATTAAGGCGACGCGGTACAGATTTATTGCGGCGTTTGCTGAATGAAAAAAATCGCTCAGAAGATAGTAAAAAACAGCTAGCTCTTAAATTTGCGGGTTTTCAGCAGTTGACGGTTGATATAGCCGTTCAGTCTGGGCAACTCTTGCAGGCGATTGAGTTAGCAGAAGAAGGCAAAAATTCTTGTTTGAGTTGGCTGTTGTCTGCGTGGGGTGATGAGATTCCCAAACCCAATTACTCAGATATTAAACAACTGGCGAATTCCACTACTGCAATAGTTTACTGGCATATTAGCCCAGTCGCGCTGACAACATTTTTGATTGCAAGCGATGCAGAAGAACCCCTCCCCATCCCTGCGCGAAACGGGGAAGGAGAAGAAAGTTTCCAGCTTACCGCCGCTTCGGGGGAATTGAGGGGGGTTAAACAACTAGCAGAGTTTGAAAAATGGGTGAAGGATTGGAATGCAGATTACACCGCTTATCGCAAATCTGAATATAAGCAAGGGGAAGCCACAAACAACTGGCAAGATAAATTGCCCGCTGCGATAAATCGCCTGGGGAAAATCCTCGATATTCCAGCAATTTTATCTGCTTTATCCGCACGCAACAGCATTAGTAATCTGATATTAATTCCTCACCGCGATTTGCACCGCTTCCCCCTGCATACACTGTTTCCAGATAACTTGACTATTACTTATCTTCCCAGCGCCCAAATGGGAATTAATCTGCAATTATCATCAAGCTCCCCAGTGGCGGGGGCAATTTATGAATTTCCCCTACTTAGCGTCGAACATCCCAAAAGTGAAAATAAAGACGGCGAAAAACTTTTACCCCTGCCTTTTGCCGAGATTGAATCTGAAATTATCTGTCGGATGTTCTCCAATACCACCCGCATCGCCGCCACAGAAGCTACTAAAAGTAAATTACAAGATGCGCTGCAACAATCTCACCAAATTTTCCACTTTACAGGGCATGGCAGCTACAATTTTAATAATCCCAAACTCTCTGCTTTGGCGCTTAGTGGAAAAGATAGATTAGCTATAGAAGAAATTCTACCCCTTGCCTTCCCAGATTCTAGCTATCAGTTAGTTAGCCTTTCTGCTTGCGAAACCGCGATTAGTGGCAATCAATCTATTACAACTGAATATGTTGGTTTAGTCAGTGGCTTTCTGCGTTGGGGTGTCGCCCATGTTGTTACTACCTTGTGGACGGTTGAATCAGCCGCCAGCGCTTTAGTAATGATGCAATTCTATCGCTTGCTAGCCACAAATCCACCAGCAGAAGCGCTTGCACAAGCACTGCGCTGGCTGCGAGATTTGACTGTTGAGGATCTAACTAAATTCTATCAAGCGGAACGTGAAAAGCTTCCCGACGATGAGGGAACTATCCGCCCGTTTTTGAGAAGAGAGCTAAAGCAACTTGATAGAATGGAACCAGGGGAGAAACTTTACGACCATCCCTACTATTGGGCGGCGTTTACTATTACTGGCAAAATACCGGAGTTATGATGAAAAACGCTGATGTTATTACTTTAAGATCTTTTCTAATTGCTCTTGCTCAGTTGGATTCGCCGCTACCCCAAGAGCAGCAAGAAAAATTGAATGCGATCGCTCCCAACATTATGGCAAATCTTGGTAAACTGGATGCGATCGCCGAAAGTTATCCCCCACTCGATAAACTGTACCAAGAAGCTGGTATGCCTGAACACGACCATGCCAGAAAACGTAATAAAGCCGATTTACCCACCATCAATTACGCCGCAGAACAACAAAGTACAGAAACTAGCAACACTCTAGTTGCAAAAATTGAAAATCTTGAGGAAGACAAACTTCAGGAGTTGGCTACTAAAGTTTTAGAAAATAACCTCTCCCCAGCCCAAATTGCAGCGCTTCTTGCATCTGGGTATCCTTGCTAATGGATAACATAATTTACCCTACAGTCGATCTATTTCTCTATGACTTGGGAGAAGGTTTAGGACAACCAACTACAAACATCACCTCCAATCGTCGGCGCTTCTGCCAAAAAATTTATCCCGACTTAGAGAAAACCGATGCTAAGGCTTTTTTAGATAAGCTAGAGGAAGCTGAAAAATCAGATAAAGATTTTCTCCCACTAGGAGGTATAGCGCTTGCTTCCGATCTCGATGGGTATTATTATCCTCTACTGCTGCGCGATACTTATGCCCTTCACGTTGACTTTTCTGGCTCCAAAACAAATAAAGAAGATGAACCCCAACCTATCAAAAATTTAGCTGATCTGAAGCAAATAATATTATCTAAAATAGATCCCCAGCCAGACGCAGGGAAATGGCGCGGAACAATTGGTGAAACTTGGCTAATTTGGGGACAACTTACAGATGCTCAACAAAACTCCAAGCAAGTAGCTGAAGAATGCTATAAGCAATTAGCGCCTAAAGCTGAAGGAATTATATCAAAAGCGAACCAACTGCTAGGAGGTACATTATACGAATTCAATCAGCATTCTTCATCTCAAGAAACTTCTCACATCTTAGTCTGGCTATTTCCACCAGGGGAAGACCTAAAATTATTAAAAACAAAAGTAAGCGAGGTTTATTTTGACTTCATCCGCCTGTTTTGCTACCGCAATAAAATTAATTGGGCTTATCGAGAAAGCCGCCAAATTAAAGAAGATCTAAAAGATAAATATCGCTTAGGGCGAGAATCTATTATAAATTTTACCAAACAAACTAATAGCCATAGTTACAGCCTCGACACGCTGCGGGAAAATCTAACTGATAACTTAGACGCAATATCAAATTACACGGATAGCTTAATCCGCCTTAATGCCCAAAGCGTCACAATTAAAGTAAATTTAGATAATTATAGAAAGCGTCTGAAGATGCTAGCCAAAAAAGATGATAACAACCTGCTTAAATCGCTAGCAGAATTTAGAAACTATGCCCTTGAAAAATATTTATCACAGATAGAGTCAGATAGCGCCAACCTTACCCCAGGATTAACACTACTAGAAAACCTCATCCGCACAATTCAAGGCATAATCGACATAGAACAAACTAAGAGCGATCGCGCCTTAAACTATACAATAGCGATCGCCAGCTTCGGATTAGGACTCAGCGGCGTCACAGCAACAATTATCTCAACCCAACTCGCCTCACCCAAAGATCCACCAGAAAAAATTAATCCCATTTCCCAATCTTACGCCTTTGGATGGAGTATAGCACCACTAGCGATCGCGGCAATAATCTGGGGAGTACGTCGTTTCCTTCGTCCCCGCTAAAGTGTGAGATGTCATTTCAGATCCCCGACTTCTTAGAGAAGTCGGGGATCTCGCTACTGCAAATTATTCGGGAATGCTAATTGCGATCGCATCTTTATTTGCGGTTAAAATTCTTGATGAACCGCAAAGACGCCAAGAGCGCGAAGGTAACAGAATATAGAGATTAGGTGCTAAAAGTGCGATCGCATCTTTAATCCCTTCTTCGTCTGCTACCTCTGCGCCTCTGCGGTACAAACTCTTAGCCCCCCTTTAAAAGTGGCGTTGGGGTAATCTCCCCGATAAGTCCAAAATATAAAACATGGACTTGCCAATAATTTACCACCCAGATTACGTCGCCGCACTACCAGAAGGGCATCGATTCCCCATGCCCAAATTTAGCAAACTCCACGATATGTTACTAGCTGATGGAGTCGCTACCCCAGAACAAATTCACGCGCCCGAACCCCCACCCCAACAGTGGATAGAATTAGTCCACACCCCCGAATACGCCCAAGCATACTATCAAGGAACTCTGGACGCCAAAGCACAGCGTCGCATCGGATTGCCTTGGAGTCCCGCACTCGTAAAACGAACTTGTAGGGCGGTAGGCGGTACAATTCTTACAGCCCAACTCGCACTAAATTGCGGTTTAGCTTGCAATACCGCAGGCGGTACTCACCACGCCTTCCCCACTTACGGATCTGGTTTCTGCATTTTCAACGATTTAGCGATTTCTGCCCGCGTTTTGCAACAGCTAAACCTTGTCCAAAAAATCCTTATCGTCGATTTAGATGTCCATCAAGGCGACGGTACTGCTTTTATCTTTCAAGGCGATCGCAGTGTCTTCACTTTCTCCATGCACTGCGAAGTCAACTTCCCTGGAACCAAACAACAAAGCGATCTCGATGTACCCTTACCTGTTGGCATGGAAGACGACGAATACTTGCAAACCTTGGCTAATTACTTACCAGATTTGTTGTCAGAAATCAAGCCAGATTTGGTACTTTACGATGCTGGCGTCGATCCTCATGCAGGCGATCGCTTGGGAAAACTTTCCCTTACCGATACAGGTATATTTCGCCGCGAAATGCAAGTATTAAGTACCTGTCTCGCCGCAGGCTATCCCGTCGCCTGCGTCATTGGCGGTGGTTACGCCGATGACCTTGATTCGCTTGTTTATCGCCACTCATTATTGCACCGCGCCGCCAGTGAAGTTTACCGCCAGTATCGCCTTTAATGCCAGACTATTGACAGAGGGGTTATTTTGTTTCCCCAGATACACTTTATTCTTGATTAATGCTGATTAATCATTGGTAATCGGCGATTTAGCCCCTAGTCCCAAGCCATACTTAGCTGAGGAAAAACTGTGCTTTTATCAAAAGGCTTTGAAATTGAAATGTACACTGGGACGCCGCAGGGTGATATTGTCGGCCTCTCAGATAAGATTGTGGCAGACTTGGATGGATTTGTAACTGAGCCAGATAGCCGCAATGTGGAATATACCACCGCGCCTTTCTGTTGTTATGACAGGTTGCTGTGTGCCCTAGTCCGTCCTCGGCGAGAACTGCGAAAATATTTAACTACTTTGGGAGATTATACGATTCTTCCTGGGAGTACGTTGTCTTTGGGAGGGAGCGATCGCTTCTACCGTTCCGATCCCAACAACCCCTACCACTCCTACATCGAAAACACCTACGGCACAAAGGTAGTCACCGCTAGCGTCCACATCAACGTTGGCATAAGCGATCCCGAAATCCTGATGCGTGCAATTCGCCTGGTTCGCTTAGAAGCACCGCTTTACCTTGCCTTAAGTGCTTCTTCCCCGTTCCTGGATGGCGAAGCTACAGGGTATCACTCGACTCGCTGGGGTCTCTTCCCAAAAACTCCCGCCCACGTGCCCCTGTTTGAAAGTCACGCTCATTTTATCCGGTGGACGGAAGAACAGTTAGTCGCCGGGACGATGCAAAATGTCCGTCACTTGTGGTCGTCGGTGCGCCCAAATGGCAACCGCCGCCCCTACGATCTCAATCGGGTTGAACTTAGGATCTGTGACTTGATGGTAGATCCCGTTGCGTTGCTAGCAGTCATGGCATTGTTGGAGGCGCGTATTACCCAGCTTATCGACGATCCCCGTCTCGATCCCCTGGAAATGAGTCAATTATCTTCAGAAGAATTAATTACTTTGACCGACGAGAATGAAGCTGCTGCCGCACGTCAGAGTTTAGATGCAGTTTTGCGCCACTGGGAAGACGGGAGAGAGATTTTGGCACGAGATTGGATTGGGGAAATTTACCAAGAAGTTTGGGCGATCGCTAAAGCACGGGGCTTCAGTTGCTTCCTCTCGCCCCTGCAAAAACTTTTAAAGGAGGGTAACGCAGCCCAACGTTGGTTAAAATTTTATAACCAAAATTTTGACACCCGCAGTATTATCGTTCAAGCGATCGCGGCAATGGCCGAACAGGAACGAGAACTCGAAGAGAAATTGTGCCAAATGTTGGTAGCCTAATTTTTTTCTCTGAGTGTTTAGTTGAGGAATCAAAATATCTAATCAATCCCTACCAGTTGCACGCTATTAATATAAGTTATATAAGGCATCTGTCTTTAGGTATATTTATGAATGCCTAAAGATTTTTTCATTGGCGATAAGTTTGGGGCAGATCATGTTAAGGGTTGTCTTAGTTAACCCCCTGATTCCGCCAAATACGGGTAATATTGCCCGTACTTGCGCTGCTACGGGGACAGAATTGCATTTAGTGGGGCCGCTGGGTTTTGAAATAAGCGATCGCTATCTGAAACGAGCTGGTTTAGATTACTGGCCTTATGTCAATCTCCACTGTCACGACTCTCTAGAGGATTTTCAAGCGCTGCATCGACTCCAGGGTGGACGATGGATCGGCTTCAGCACTTCTGGAAGTTGTAGTTATATTAAGTTTCAGTTTCAAGCTGGCGACTGGCTGTTATTTGGCAGCGAAACGACTGGCCTGCCCAAACAGGTTTTAGATGCCTGCGATGCAACTGTTCATATTCCCATGTCTGAACCAGGAGTCCGCAGCTTAAATCTTTCCGTCAGCGCCGCAGTGGGTATATTTGAAGCCCGTCGCCAGCTTGGCTATCTGGGATAACAAAACTTAGCGTCCTAAAAGAGCGATTTCTACATCTAGCTTGTGATATAGAAAACCTCCTTAAACCAGGTAGGGCTTTGCGTAATCGGAAATTGTGAATGCTTTCATCAGCCATTAGAGCAATGCACTCTCCTTTGCTCGTTTTATCGTTTGGTATCAATGTATTCCTCTTGGTTTCTTTTATTGTGCCCTCTTACTGAGATATTTCCATCTGGAGACGCGATTTGTTTATAACTTTAAGGTGTTGTTTTATTTAGATCTGATAAGGCTGTTTGGGGTTTCAGCTACAAGAAAATCAAGCAAAATCCATCTGTAATTAGGAGCGATCGCAACTGTATCTCTATATGGATATATAAGGTAGACGAACGTCTTAAAAGCTGCGATTTCCGGAAATTGTAAGGAAAATTGGTTATCCTAAATTTAGCTATCTAGAATACAAAACCCAAGCGCCTTTGATAAGAAATTTATATGAAAAATATGAGCGCCAAAGCTCCAACAAGCGATAGATTTTGATCATCCCAAATCATGGGCTACCAAAAGGCAGAAGCAACCTCAATGCAAGCAATAGCACGATTTTCAGCTGGTTTACGCACTTTTTGCTCGATTCATTTGTATTGCTGATATCAGTGATTCTATGGTTGTTGCTTTAATTACAATCAGCTTAGATTTGCATTTTGGAACGAAGCAGGGTGCGAAAGGCAAAGAACCCAGAGTCTTCTGGAAGTCTTCCGGAGAAATCCATGTTTAGCCAGTATGTTGTTCCCAGGATGCTGGCCGCAACAGTCAAGGTTACATCTCCCACGTATCTTGACAAGAGGCTCGTAACTGACGAAATCAATAAAAATAAGACAGTAGTCATAACTGAGCCATTACTGAATGGAAATTTTTCCAAAACAGTCAAGTAACTTGTCTAAATTAAAAAAGCAAGGTAATCTTGCCTAAGTATCGTAATTGGGAGTGATTTAGATCACTGGTTTGTGTGATTAGTCCCCTTGACTGCTAGAAAAGCAAGATATTCAGGGACAGTTAAGCGCTCGTCATAAGTAGGAGGTCGTTTTTGAAAAGCGAATCTAGGCAGAAGGTTAAATCAGTTCCTTCCTGTGAAGCAGACAATGCAGCAGGCAATGATGCGTTACGCGAGAACTGCAACGGCACAAAGCAGGCAGTCGGAGCTTCAGGTTCGTTGAGGCCAACTTCGACCGATGTTAACCGTCGCGCTCGCAGATCTGCCGCCATGATTGGATTGGCAATTTCAATGGGCGCATCTAGCCTATTGATGCCAGGACAAAGCGATGAAGCAATGGCAGCAGACTCAGCTATCGCCACAGAGCCGACAAGCGCAGCAGTTAGCGCCGCAACGGAAAATGCCGATGTTGTCTCGACACAGCCGAAGGAAGAGTCGTCCGTCGCTGTTGCCTCTCCTTCGCCGCATAGTGAGCCTGTTAGTGCCGCTGTCAATACGCCTCCTGCGGAAGATGCCCCATCTGCCGCGGTAAACACCCCAGAACAGGTGGAGCGCGAATCGGCACAGGTATCGAAACCAAAAGTAATTGAACATGAGGTAAAGCCGGGGCAGACAATTTGGCAAGTATCGCAGAAGTATCAGGTAGAGCCTGCCGCGATCGCTGCTTCCAACAAGCTCAAACAAAGCTCTGTCCTCCCCCCCGGACAGGTACTGAAAGTTCCCTCAGTAAACGGCCTGGTTCACGAAGTTAAACTGGGCGATACCGTCGAGAGCGTATCAAAGTCGTACGGAGTTACCCCGGCTCAGTTACAGCAAGTGCCAGGGACGATATCAAGCGTACTGCCAGAGGGCGAAGCGATCGCCATCCCAGGCAAAGTAAATGACCTTTTAAAGGCAAGACAAGAGGATGCCCGCACGCGATTGCAAGAGAAGCGGGACCGCTTGCAGAACAGTCTGGCGGAGTTGAAGTCTGAGGAGTCTTCTACAAGTCCATTAAATCTGGCGAATCAGCAAAATGGGGCGTCAGCCGTTGCTGAAAAAAATTCAAGTGTCACCATCCCAACTGCTGCCTCTGAAGCAGAAGTGCCGATGGTAACTGCACCACAGTCTATTGGTAGCGTCCCAACACCAACAGTTAGCCCGGTAGCATCGCTGGAATTACCAGTAGCACCGAGCGTGGTAATACCGCCCTCAAAAGCAACGATGCCAACACCGACGGTTATCCCAGTACCGTCGCTGCAAACACCAGCGCCGTCACCATTGGCGATCGCACCAAAACCAGTGCTGGTACCAACACCCGCAGTTAGCCCGGTACCGTCGCTAGAAACACCAGCAGCATCGAGCGTTGTAGTAGCGCCCTCAACAGCAAAGATGCCAACACCGCTGGTTAGCCCAGTACCGTCACCTGCGGCGATCGCTCCAACAACAGCGCCGATACCCAATCTAAATATTGAAGCCGAACAGACACCAAAAGCCTCAGCGACAGCAGAAAAGCCAACTGCAAGCATCGCTGAACCTCAAGTGGCAGTACCGGCAGTAGATTACCAGGTGAAGCTGGGAGATACTCTAGATGAGATTGCCCAATCCTACGGTGTTTCTCGCTCAGAATTGATGCAGGTCAACGGAATCGACAATCCGAATCGGCTTCAAGTCAGTCAACATCTGAGAATCCCGCAACCCAAAGCCACCACTTTAGTTCCCGGCCTAAAAACTACAGCTACAATTGCTGCACTCGGAAAATCTCCGGATGCCCCAGCACCGACTTTAGCTGTTCCTAGTTTGCCAACGAGCAGCAACCTCGTTGTCGCGAAGCCTTCTGTGCTGTCTTTACCCACACCCACTGCGATAAATGCGTTGGCTGAGGGTAAATCGCCCAGCAGCCCCACCTCATTGAGCGCGGGAACTGCTGTGCCCAATTCCACGATGTTGATTGCAAATGATGTAAAACAGTCGGTCAACTCAAAAGCAGGCTCTGATTCTAACCCTTACGTTGACAAATTAAGGGTTGAAATCAACAAGTTACGCGAGCAGTATCAAAATCAGAAGGAAAATAGTGCAGCCAAGCCGCTGAATCTAACGGTTCCTACGGTCAAGCCACCAGTTTCACCTTTATCCAACAATGCTTCTGCATCCTCCGAATACATCAATCCGGAGTTTAATCCCGAAGCATATTACAACGAAGCCAAAGAAGGCGAAAATCAAAAGAAGTTGCGACCTCAGTCGCTCTCTCAACAGGGTCCAATTAAGATCCAGGTTCCAGCTCCCGAAAACCCCAGCCCTAGAACACAGCGTCGAGTTGTTGCTACCTCGCCTGTTGAAACCGACACCTATAACCCGGTGATTAAGATCCCCGTCGGTCAGCCAGTATCTCCAGAACTACCGCCCATTAATGTACCGGATAGCTACTATCCTGATGGAGAACAGGCATTTACAGGCTATATATGGCCTGCTAAAGGTGTCTTAACCTCTGGTTACGGCTGGCGCTGGGGACGGATGCACAAGGGAATTGATATTGCTGCTGGGACGGGCACGCCAATTGTGGCTGCGGGCCCTGGTGTAGTAGTCTATGCCCGCTGGAACTCCGGTGGCTACGGTAATTTGGTAGACATTCGGCATCCTGATGGCACCATGACTCGCTATGGCCACAACAGCCGGATTCTAGTGCGTGAAGGTCAAACGGTTGAGCAGGGTCAAGAAATTGCCTTAATGGGCAGCACAGGACACAGCACTGGGCCACACCTTCACTTTGAAGTACATCCTTCTGGAAAGGGTGCGGTAAACCCAATTGCTCTTCTACCCCGCCGTAGCTAAAGCGTAGGGAAAAATGAAAATAAAAAGGCAAAAGACCATATGGTCTTTTGCCTTTTTATTTTTGTAATTTCTGAAAAGGGGGTAGCAATTTATAAATTAGCTGTGTTAAGCTAATAAAGTAGAAAAAACGGCTCAGTAGCTCAGTTGGTTAGAGCACGGGACTCATAAGCCTGGGGTCGGCAGTTCAAATCTGCCTTGAGCCATTTGAAAAGTATTAAATTAGTATTTTGGATGTTGCCGCTACAACGACCAATAAAACATTAGTCGTTGTAGTGGCGGATTATTTCGGCAACTGACCAAGCTTGCGCGATCGCTCCTTCGGCGTGATGAGGAGCATCTCCATCAAAAATTTCGGAAATAGAGCCTATGCATGCTTGCTCTTGGAAGTGATCGAGCATTGGGTGCCAGTCAAAGGGAACGGGTTGTGAGTCGTAAAAACGTTTCCAAGCACGGATGAATGGGCCGATCAGCCAACTCCAAACAGTGCCTTGATGATAGGCGCGATCGCGATACCAGCGATCGCCAGAATAAGTACCCACATAGTCCGGATCGGCTGGATCTAGACTGCGGAGACCATAGGGGGTAAGCAAGCGATCGCGTGCCACTTGCAAGACCGAACGAGCCAGATCTCCCCTAAACCCACTATGAGTTAGGGAAAGAGCCAAAACCGCATTGGGGCGAATGCTGGCATCAGGTACGTCATCTGGCCCAATTCTGTCGTAAAAGTATCCTAGCGCTGGATTCCAGAATTTTTGCAGCGATCGCTTCACCTGTACTATCTGCTGGGCATACCGCTTTTGCTGGCTAATTAACTTCGTTGAATTCGCCGTTGTTCCAGTGTCGAGCTGTTCAGCCCATATACTTGCCCAACATAAAGCAGAGTACCAGAGGGCGTTAATTTCTATAGCTTTACCCCGTCGGGGCGTCACGGGCTGACCATCAATAACAGCATCCATCCAGGTAATCGCCACACCGGGAGCATCCCAAGTCAGCAATCCATCCGTAGCATCAACGTGGATGTTGTAGCTCGTACCAGTACAGAAATTTTTGTAAATCTGCCGCACTACAGGATATTGCGATGCCAAGAAATCCCAATCCTGCGTTGCTTCCAGGTAAAGTCCAAGGGTCTCAATCCACCACAACGAAGCATCGACACTGTTGTAGATTGGCTGAGAATCCGCATCAGGAAAGGTATTAGGAATTAAACCATTACTGCAATAGCGACCAAACGCTTCCAGCAGTCCCTTGGCTAGAGAAAATCGCCCAGTCGTTAACGCCAATCCTGGTAAAGCAATTAGCGTATCGCGTCCCCAATCGTTAAACCAGTGATAGCCAGCAATTACAGTAGGACTGTTAGCTATGGCGCGGGTTACGATAAATTGATCGCCCGCTCGTAACAACTGCTGCCATATTGATTTTGGATTTTGCTCGTTCCCAGGCTCTGCCTGGGAATGAGATTTTGGATTATTAGATAGTATTTGGGACTCTACTGCTTCGGATTCGTCACCAGCCGCGCCTAATCCCAAATCTTCAGATAGTCGTTGTTGTTCGGCAATTACTGCTTGCTCAAAGTCTTGGGGTTTAAGGTCAGGTTGCCAGGGTTGTGGCAGTCCCACTCGCGCTTCTAGGGTGAGCAAGTCTCCTGGTTGCAGTTTCACGCTGAGGTAGCCAGGGCTGTATAGATCTTCGCGATCGCCCAATCCCCGGCGATTTTCCGCTGGGTAGTAATAATTCCAGTACCAAACTCCATCTGGCTGATAGTCACCAGCAGTCCAGCGCAACTGCCAAGGTGTCCCCGTCCAGCCTGGACGATGTGCTTGCAGCAAAACTTGCTGTTGGCCGACTACAGAAGAGAAGTACAATCCCGATGATGCTGATTGTTGATGGTGAAAGTCGCGATCGCCAATCAGCGGCCTTAACCTTAGAGTAGCTACCTCCGCACCTTCATAACGGTACTGGATTAGTACACGGTTACAAAACTCAGGCTTCGATATCTTGGATGGAGGATTATCAGTTGGGGAAGAGAAAGACTCTGCCCCAGTTTCCCATCCCCAGTTTCCCATCCCATAGGGCATTACCAGTTGTCTGCTCAACTGCCAATTATTGCCACCCCAAATCCAACTAGGGACTGGCTCAATTTCAAAAGAACGTAGCAGTTGATAGCCCAAAGAGTCGATTGCACCCCCCATCCAAAAATTCGTCGAAAGTGCATATAGTTGACCTGCCACCTCTAGGCTTGCATCGACATGAGACAGCAATAGAGTGCGCTGGCTTGGCGGCGATAAAGCAGCTATTAACCAGCCGTGATAAGTGCGAGTACGGGCATCACAAACCGTACCACTCGCAAAACTTCCCAGCCCATTAGTTAGGAGCCACTCGCGCGTATCTAATTTAGCCATTTTTACTCAAACTCGTTATGAGTATGATATATTTGTAACAGTTCGTAAATGAGCATTATTGGTCGGCGGTAAGGCTGCAACTAGATTAACCCCCACCGACGCGAGTCGATGCACAATCAATCAAGGAGAATCCATTAATGCATCAAACAGAATGTATTCGGGTTGGTCAACAAGCACCTGAGTTTACTGCAACAGCGGTTGTAGATCAGGAATTCAAGACCATTAAACTTTCTGACTATCGCGGCAAGTATGTAGTCTTATTTTTCTACCCTCTTGACTTTACATTCGTTTGTCCGACAGAGATCATCGCTTTTAGCGATCGCTACGAAGAATTTCAGAAACTCAACACTGAAGTCCTCGGCGTATCAGTAGACAGCGAATTTTCCCACCTAGCTTGGATTCAGACAGACCGCAAGACAGGCGGCATAGGCGATCTGAATTACCCTCTAGTTTCTGATATCAAGAAAACTATTAGCGCCGCATACAACGTCCTCGATCCCGAAGCTGGAATAGCACTGCGCGGTCTATTCATTATCGACAAAGAAGGAATCATCCAACACGCAACCATCAACAACCTCGCTGTTGGTCGCAACGTCGATGAAACCCTCAGAACCCTAAAAGCATTCCAGTACGTGCAGTCTCACCCCGATGAAGTCTGTCCCGCTGGTTGGCAAGAAGGGGACAAAACAATGGTTCCCGATCCTGTCAAGTCTAAGACTTACTTTGCGGCTGTTTAAATCTAAGTTAGTTTTGTCATTAGCTAGATTTTCTGATTCATCAATTAACTCCTTCGCTGCCAGTAAGCCTGGAATTGTAGTTCCAGGCTACTAGCCAAACTCTATTAAAACTTACATTTTGCACTACTTTCGACAAATTCATCAAACTGACCAAGTTGATAGGCAAATTTGTAAATTAGGCAGCCGAAGAGAGGTAGAAGTCAGCTAAGAAACAAGAATACCTCTCTAAGAGGATGTTTTAAAAGTGGGGGGCTGTTGTAAGAAAACTCACAAGGCTTAAGCTGAAATTTGTAGAAGAATCAGCACCTTGTGAGCAAATGACGCGCAGCATATCCTAGCAA
>NZ_JACJON010000024.1 GCF_014695585.1 Microcoleus sp. FACHB-831
ATATTGCCTAGATGTCAAGCATGGCAGCATTTTAAGTCTTTTTTTGATATACTTATTAATCTTGTTTTCTCTTATTAACTAATAATTTGGCATAACAAGTACTGAAGAACCATTAATATTGCACGCGCTCGCGGCATACCTGCCTGTATTTATCGCCCAGGTCGTATAGTTTGGCACAGCGAAACTGGAGTTGGTAACACTAGCGATAATACATTTAGAATGCTCAAAGGCTGCATTCAAATGGGTAGTGTCCCCCAGAGGGATGGAATGGGGAATTTAATTCCGGTGGATTTTGTTAGTAAAGCGATCGCGCATTTATCCAGACAAAAAGAATCACTTGGTAAAGCTTTTCACCTAGTCAATCCCAACCCTGCTCCTTTTAAAGATATTGTGAACTGGGTGCGTTCCTTTGGCTATCCCTTGCGAGAAATTTCAGACGAACAATGGCGCGAAGAATTACGCACTATTGCTGGCAAATCTCCCGATAATCCTCTTTTTCCACTCGTACCTTTTTGGTCTAAACCTCCAGAAGTAAATACAAGTTCACCTCTCCTAAAATTTGACTGCAAAAATACCTTAGATGGGTTAGCTGATACTAATATTAATTGTCCCCCAATTAGTGTTGAACTATTGACTAAGGTTATGTCATACCTAATCAAAAAAGGAGTATTAGGCAATCCCAACTCTAACTAATAGTAGGTTTTGTAATCTTACAGATTACAAAACCTACTTGTACATATAGCAATCCTATTTGAATTGTAAGTTCATGTTACTCTTGTGTAACAGTATAAGCGTCGGATATACCTAGGAGTAATCTCTTACTAGAACAACAAGAAGAATAAAGAATAGCAATTTTAACAGGGTTCATTCACAGTACTCTAGAGGCAAGGGAACTCAAACGAGCTTTGGCTGTAAAAATGGCCCTACAGGGTGAAGACTATTCGGCAATGCAATTGCCTTAAGCCAATAGCGTTTAGACCAACGTATTCCTTGTGTGGAAACCCTTCCCACTGAGTTGGCAGCTTGGCAAAAAGAATGTAACGGTAAAACAAGTAAAGTCATTTTGCGTTTTACTACCGAAGATGCAAGGTTCAAACTTAAGCATCTTTATCCAGTTTTTGAAACTGAAGAAATCGCGAAGCCTAATGCACTAAATTAGTCTTGCCACCCCATTACAGTCAGCATAACGCACCACCTTTTTTAGATGGTGCGTTACGGCAAAGAATAATGCAAATAAAGGCTGCATTAGAGCAGGACACCGTCCTTAATCTTTTCTTACAAACACGCTTTTAGGGAATAGAGCAATCTTTCTGTGCTAGTCTCCCAAACGAGAGAAAATCTCCGATAGTCCAATTCCAATCGCCCGTGGATAGTATCCCTTGTTTGTTGTATGCCAGCATTCTGCAATGTATGAATCATCGCCGCTATCGTGATATAAATTGCGGCGATAAGCAGTAAAACCCCACCCTACATTGATCTGAAATAGATTGTAGTCGTGCCGAACACTTTCCCAAATCTGCTTCTGCACGCTAAAACCATAGCGTCCGTTGCTATAGTGTACCCACAATTGGTCAACTATGTTTAAATCTTGAGACGGGAAATGTTTGATGACTTCAGCCGTTTCTAAATCCGCATCTGACCATAGTTCTGATGCCAAGAAATTTTCCAATCGCTTTAAGTGAGGATAAGCATTTCCGTGCAATTGCTGCTTAAGAATTGGTTCAGTGCTTTCCTGCCACAGTTTAATGGTGTCGTTATCTCCAACCGCTAAAATATTGCCATCCGGGCTAAAAGTGAAATTATAAATACCGCCAGAAAGGGTAGCAATAGATTTTCCACTATGCCAGTCTATCAGCTGAAGAAGCTGCAACCCTTCGCTAACAGCAAGAATCTTGCCATCTGGGCTTAATTTAGCTCTAGTTCCCCGAGGAAAAGATTTAACTGTTTTACCCGCACCCACATCTATAATATTTATCTTTTCGTGCAAAGGATTCATACCATCATCGTATTCCTGTGCAGTAATAACGAACTGCCCATCTGGACTGAGGTCGCAAAAGTGTTCTGAATGGAAAGTTTTGGTTTGATTAGTCGTCAAGTCCCACATTCGCGTGTAGCGGACATCAACACTATAGGTTTCCACTCCTCCTGGGGTACCAACCTCCTCTTGTTGCCTTTCTTTACAACTAATGAACAAATTTTTTCCGTCATGACTGAAAGCGATCGCACCACAAGTATTATTTAAGGTTCCGCTTTCTTTACCAGTTTCCATATTCCACAAAGTGGTAGTTTTGTGAAAGATTCTGCCCTCTTGCGGCTCAGAACTGGCAATGGCTAAGTATTGTCCGTTAGGGCTGAATACAGAATTTTCTAGGTTAGTAACGTTACTACACCAATCTAAGATACAACGTTTAGCAATAGTGCTTATCAGTTCTCCAGTAAAAGTATTCCAAAGTTTAATAGTTTCTTTGTCTCGGCTAACTAAAGTTTTGCTATCAGGACTAAAACTAATGGAAAGAATTTCAGATGAGTGCGCGGTCAAACTGTGCTTCAGTTCGCCAGTTTCTACATCCCAAAGTTTGATATTTTCTTTGTCTCTGCTAACTAAAGTTTGACCATCAGGACTCAAAGCAATGAAAATAATTCCAGATGGGTGCCCGGTCAAACTGTGCTTCAGTTCGCCAGTTCCTACATTCCAAAGTTTAATAGTATTGTCGTCATAGTTGCCAGCTAAAATTTTTCTATCAACACTAAATACGATTTCTTTCAACCCGGTAAAAGTGTTTTTCAATTCGCCAGTATTGACATCCCATACATTAGCCGTCTTATCTTTAGAACTAAAACTAACTAAAGTTTTTCCATCTGAGCTAAAAGTGGGGTAACTAGCTTTATGCGCTAGGGTACGAATGCAACGTAGTTGAGATTCCATAAATTACTCTGCGCGTGTATTTGCATTATCCCTAGCTGTGACGCCAGGGAGTATTATGTCCACAATCGCGATGCACCCTCTGAAGCTTTCCTTACTCAAGTCACTCTGGCTTTCTCCCAAGAATTTATGCAGATAATTACAAAACTTCATCCTTAGCTTCACCCTCCCCATAGACCCATCCGTAAATTATCAACGCCTTGTGCTTTATGATTTTTGCGATTTATTACCTGACAGCTAGCTGTTGCCTAGTTCACGGTATAATTGGGCTTTGAGAAAGCGACTGGCTGTTTGAGTAAAAATTTTCACAAAAATGCTAAATCCTCAATTGAATGAAAGCGTTTAACTATTAAACACTTTTAATATTTAGTAAAACTGCTCTATTAATCCGTAAGCGCACTAAACCACAAACTGTCAAAATTACTTTTTTGTACTGAGTACGAGGTAGGAGAATTTTTTCGCCAGCTACCCGAACTATTTTGATTATTCCTATCAAATGTTCTACGCCTATGCGTAATGAGAACAACTCTTTGTTTTGTTGTTTTTGCGACTCTGATAATTCGCTGTTATTTGGCTTCTTATAAAAATTAGTAATAGCAGTTTCTCGTTTATATGCCTTATCTTCCATAAATTTTTGTTCTAGAGTAAGTTTATGCTGGGTTGGTCGAAATAAATTAATGTCACTTGTTTTCCCCAGTTGAACAATAGTAACATCAACAATATCTTGTTGTTAAAATAAAACACTAACATGATTTTTCATAGCGGGCTTTTTTATTGCGGGAATAATATCTGTTATGTTACTTGTATTCTATAGGTGTTCCAGTAGGCTGTTCTGAGCTATCTACTATTAACTAATATTTTGTAATAATAGTTCGCATTTTTTTGTATTTTTCTGGATTTGCTTCAAAGTCTTCCATTTGAGAAGCTGTAAAATATCTCTAAAAATTTATACACAGTAATTAAAAGCATCCAACCGCTGTAGTCTTAGAAACATCAAATAGTAATGTTAAATTTTAAAAAATTGGCTTTTTCCTCAAATATACTAAACACAGACAAACTCCTTCAGCAGGGGATATTTTCAGGTTTACGTCCACCTCTAGGAGCATTAATGCGGATTTTTGTTCTGGCAATTTCTGCCTGTTTTTGAAGGTGTCTTTTTTCAGCTAAAGCCACAAGCGCTAAAAATTGCTCATACTCGATACCAATTAATCGTTTAGCTTCGTGGGGATGCAATTCAATCCGTTGTAAATGGCTAGTCACTTCTAACTACATTAAAACTAACTGCATTCTTTATTGTTGCAGTTAGTTTATATTAAGGATAGGTCTAATGATTCGCCTAGCGAAATCCCCCACTTATATAAGAAGCGGGGGAGCTGAAAACTCTTGAAATTTTAGAAAACTCGTATTGTGGGTTGAACGGGAACAAAATCCAACGAAACAGTCGCTGCTGTTGGGTTCTGGGTGTTCAACCCCTACTACGCGGAAAGATTCGTTACTCAGCGATCGCCCGCTAAAGCCGCGTCGGCGATTTGCTTTTTGGGTTTTTCTATGACATACTTCCGTTTAAACTAATCTACACTATCCCAATCAAGATAGTGTAGATTAATAAAACTGACACAGAATGCATTTTTCATGGCAGATCTGGTCGGCTCCTTACTTGGAATGAGAACTGTATCGAGGGGAAGTAGATGTTGAAAGACGCTCAAGGACTCGAAGTTACAACCAACTCGCCCATTGCGATCGCCGCCATAGATCTTTTTGTCGATAGGTCGCTGGGTTATGGCAATGATGCTTTGGTGATTCTGGACGCGATTGCAGCAGATCCAGCCTGCGCGATCGCATATGCTCATGCAGCAGCGCACTACCTCTCGTTGGAAAGCGCAGAAGCTAAACTTCAAGCTGCGCCTTATATCCAAGCAGCTAACAAATACCTTAATCAGGTAAATGAGCGCGAGAAGCTATACGTGTGGGCAATTGACGCTTGGGCTAGTGGGGATGTTGATCGCGCGATCGCCTACCATGAGGAAATTGCCCAAAAGTATCCCCGCGACCTTGCCTCAGTTCAAAGAGGGCAATACCACTACTTCTACCTGGGAAATAAACAAGGTTTGCTAGATATTGCTCTAAAAGTTCTGCCCGCAAACCGCGAAAACCATTATCTATACGGCATGATAGCCTTCGGCTTAGAACAGTGCCACCGCTTGGAAGAAGCCGAACAATGGGGACGACAGGCAACACAAATGAACCGTTACGATCCTTGGGCGCATCATGCAGTAGCTCATGTGATGGAAACACAGGGTCGGCTTGACGAAGGGATTGCATGGATGGAAAGCCACTCTGATACTTGGAATAAGTGCAACTCACTTTTGTACACTCACAATTGGTGGCATATTGCCCTTTATTACCTGGAAAAAGAAGAGATTCCGAAAGTATTGAAGCTATATGACACCCACGTATGGGGACGCGCTTGGAAAGAGTCTTCAAAAGATCAAGTGGGTGCTATTTCGCTGCTATTGCGGTTGGAATTAAGAGGAGTAGATGTAGGCGATCGCTGGGCTGAAGTTGCTAAATACCTTACCCCACGAATTCACGAACACGCCTTGCCTTTTCAAGATTTGCATTATGTTTACGCTCTAGCACGGGCGGGTCAAAATGACCAATTAACCAAAATGCTATTGAGCATGCAAGCTTATGCCAAAAATGCCAAACCCTTTATTCAACGGACGTGGAGCGAGGTAGTATTGCCAGCCGCCAGAGGGATGGTTGCTCATGCCAAAGTAGATTGGGAGAGGGCGATCGCGCAACTTAGACCAACCTTGCCCCGCCTATATGAAATCGGTGGTAGCCACGCTCAACGCGACCTATTCGAGCAAGTTTATCTCGATGCATGGCTGCGTGCCGAACAGAATTATGAAGCACTGCACATCCTAGAAAAGCGCATTGCCTCTCGTCGTACTATTTCCTCTATCCCCAGTGGATTATCTTTGAATTACGCCAAAGTCCACTAATAAGCTGTTGTGCATCTGAAATGCCTATTAAATTAATGGCTTTGGGGACAAGGGGCAACACTTTCCCGGCAATTAGGGGCGCAATGCATTGCGCTTATCCTATTGCCAATTAAATGGGTAATAGCTTAACTATCTAAGTTAGACCCGGAGTATTTGCCCTTACCAAACAAAGTTAAAAGGCAAAAGAAAGAAAAATAAAAAATGTTCTGACGCCGAAAATTTATTAAGAGAAACAAATCTGTTTATTTGTTTCGAGACATGCAGTGCAAGAAACAAGGTGCCTTTGTTAAATCCCCGAACTTTATTGATGGGGATTCTCTTTTTACTTTTAAACTGCGATCGCAGCGCTTCTATGGTGCAGCCAGCGTCCCGTCACCAACGCCAGCTTCTAGCAGCCGCTTGGCTCCAATATTGCGGCTGAGTACCGCCAGCCCCGCTAAGTGTGCCTGCAAACCCGCCGTACTAGCGCAGCAATCAGCGATTACCATCGGTTCAATGCCGATGTCGAAGAGATCCATCGCAATTTTCAACACGCACATATCTGTGTCGATGCCAACGATTGAGATTCGCTCAATACTGCGATCGCGGACGAATTTGGTCAGTTCGTCCGGCATCCCGCAAAGTCCAGGCTTTGAGAAGACAAACTCTGGCTTGGCAAATGATTCGAGTTCGGCAACAAGATTTGTATCTGGTTCGGTGTCACAGCCGTGCCACCCAAGAAAGCGGCAATAAGGCCCGCTAGGGCTGTTTATAAACCGAGTGAACAGGATAGGCTCATAATCGTTGCGCTGGATGAGGCGAACCACACGCTCCGGGATATGATGCGTAAATTCGTTGATAAACCCCGATTGCACATCGACAATGAGTAATGGCTCGGACATGCTTGCTACTAAACGTTAATTTTCTTCCTGCACTCTACCTCAGCGATCGCAGCGCTGTCCTGCCCAAAAGGACGTATGCTCAAAGGTAGTCACTTCAGCAGCAGCGCGATCTCTGCTAGTAATTCTGCACCAGAAAACGGTTTGCGTAGATAACCGTTTGCTCCCAGTTTTTGCCCTTGGTCAAAATTTGCTTGAGGTGTCTGAGCAGTAACAAAAACGAAGGGAATTTTTGCAGTAATAGGATCGTTACGCAACTCTTTGAGAACATCGTAACCATTAATTCCAGGCATCCTCACATCACACAAAACCAGATCGGGCACAACTTCTCTTGCCAAGCCCACCCCAACGCTGCCATTTTCGGCACCAATAGCATTAAACCCATTGATATTTAAAAGATGAAGAATACTTTCACGGAGAAGTTCTTCATCTTCTATCACCAATATGTTCCTCATTCAGCTACATCTGTGCCAATGCCCAAAGATTTTTTGGTGCGTTTCAACTGTTTCCACAGAGCTTTAATCTGCTTGTAAGACTCTTCAGCAGACAGCTTGCCACCAGTCTCTAAATTGGTTATATAACCAACTTTTTGAGCAAATTCTTGGAGGTTCGCATTGAATACTAGGTTCTCTGGCTTGACGTGACCATAGTAGCGACTGCGGGGGTAGAGTAAGCTATTTTTGTCTACACCTTCGGGCTGTGGCATAACTCCTCCATTTAGCTAACCTTTAATTAAAGCTATCTTAACCCAGTCTTAATCTCTATGCCTATGTCTTCAGTCACAAATTAACGTTGATTTAGATCTGGTCAACCGATCTACAAACATAGGGAGATAAAATATCATGCTTGGAGGTTGCAGCAAGCGTGAATTTAACGCGGTATATATGCTTTACAAGACTTAGCGCAGCCCCTCTTAGTTTCCCAACAAAAGTAGAATTTTTTCATCAGGGATAAAGTAGCATCCCTTGGAATTAGACCGAGATATGTAGCCATCGATACAATATTTTGTTTCTGGCCAGGAAGGCTGGGCAAAAGAGCTAAGATTGTAACGCTTCACTAAGCAGAACGCGACCGGATAATCCAGTTATTTCCCCAAGGTTTACTAACTTAGAAAGGGAAAACTCAAAAACAATACAAGATGCACCTTGTTTTGTATTGGGTGCTGGCGGTTAAATGGTGCAAAATTAGCGATTCATCAAAAAAAGTAAGCAGAAAAAAAATAGTTTTTACAGTATAAAGCTCCCATTCAATTTTCTGGCTTTAAGCGATCGCTATTTTTTCTTTTGCCTTATTTTTGATAACCGCTACTTTTACCCCTTAGTCAATCGCGATGGAATAAACCCAGTCGCGATAATTCGTTTCTCTATTTTCTACGATCGCCGTCAGTTTTTCTCTGAGTTTTTCAGCAATTGGTCTATTTTTGGGCAATTCGTAGTTTTCAATTCTCTGCACTGGCACAATTTTTGCAGCCGTACCGCTCAAGAAAACTTCGTCAGCAATCAAAAGCTCAGACCTATCAACAGGACGCTCTATAGTTTTAATACCAAAGTCCCTAGCAATTGTCAGAATACTATCTCTAGTAATTCCTTCTAAAATATCCTGCTCGAATCCGGGGGTAACAATTTGCCCATTTTTCACTACAAATATATTCATCCCGGAAGCTTCACTGATTTTACCCTGAGAATTCATTAAAATGGCTTCATCAAAGCCAGATTCTACGGCTTCAGTTTTAGCCAAAGAAGAAGTAATATAAGCCCCGCTAATCTTCCCTCGTAGCGGCAAACTCCGATCTTCTTGTCGATACCAAGAGCTAATTCTACAGCTGACTCCCTCTGGAGACAAATAATCTCCTAATTCCAACCCATATACAAAAAAGTCTTTTTCTATGTCGTGGACTCTAGGTGCAATACCTAAACCTGATGTGTAAATAAAAGGCCGGATGTAAAAAGACGCAGTTGGCCTATTTTTTCTTACAAAATCAACTATAACTTCTTCAATTTTTTTGGCTGGCAAGTCGTATTGTAAAAGCTTTGCACTGTCGCTTAATCTTTGGCAATGACGGTCTAATCTAAACAGCAAAATTTTCTTAGAATCTTCAGGATCGGGTATACCGCGCAATCCCCCAAAGGCTCCGGTTCCATAGTGTAAGGCATGAGTGGCAATGGAAATTTTAGCATCAGCAAAAGGTACAAATTCGTTTTGGAAGTAGGCAAATTGTAAAAAGTTATACATGGGTAAAGAGAACGATGAATGCGAGATGCAGTTAAACTCAGTAGGGCAGATAACTGCCCTGCTGAGTTTAACATTACCGCTTCTCAATTTCATAATCGACGATTTCGAGCGCGATCGCTCCAAAAAAATTACCATCCTCGTGGGTGTAAGCTGTCGGGGGAAAAACTCTGGCTGGTCTAAGCTTTACCGATGCTGTCGTAACCTGCTTGCACTGCATCATACATACTGGCGATCGCATCATACTCTTCCGACTGCATGGCAACGTAACCCTGTATGTGCGATCGCTTCATTGCATCTTGCAGTTCTGCATCTGGTTGCAATAGCGCCGACTGGATTTCCTTAATAAATTTCCACCCAAGCCGCTTCGCCGCAACGACGGGAGGCATCGGACATGGCCCGATGGACTCAACAACTCGTAAATTATTTGATAATTTAGGAAAATCGCGCAATTCTTGCTCTAGCACAGTACTATCGATAGCGGAACAGTCTGCTAGTCCTTCAACAACCCATCTAATCGAACGTTGATGCGAACCAGATTGAATTACCTTGCCAAAAAAGTTACTGGGGTGTCCAGCTTTTAATAGGCGATCGCGCAACAGGTTGTAGCCGCTGTTCGAGCCTGGATCGTTGTAGCACAACGTTTTACCTGCCAGATCCTCAAAGCTTTTGAGGCTGCTGTCAGCTTTGACAATAATATCCGAGAAGTAAACCGGGCGATCGCCATAGCGCAGGTTTTGGCATACTGGCGCAACTATCGCCTCTAGTTGATTGGGGACGACTCGGTGATGGCGGATGAACGGCAACCCACAGATAAAAGCAACGTCCAGGCGATCTTCCAGCATCGCCGGATCTTCAAGCGGATCGTACTCGCTTTGCACTATATGCACTTCTACATCAAAAACTCGCCCTAGATATGCCCCAACTGCCTTGTAAAACCAGAACATATTGGGAGCCAGGTAGGAGACTAACCTAAGTTTGTCCGGTCGGCTCATAGAAATTCTTTAGTTATAATCTACAGTTAGTCTATCGGGATACAGTATTTACTGGTAAAATTCCCTCATACTTAAGGTTAATATCGATGATCTCCTCCACGCTTATAGCTCCTGGCTCTGCTCAACTCAAGCGACGTAGATTTACGCGCCGCTCTCTACTACCGTTAGGACGGGATTATCTCTGGCAAATCGAAACAGGTATAGTTCGCACCTTAACCTTCAGCGAAGACGGCACGCCCATTACTCTTGGGTTGTGGGGGCCTGGGGATATTGCTGGTAGAGTGCTATCGAAAGCGGATCATTATCAAATTGAATGTCTCACGTCTGTAGAGGCAACTATGCTACCCGCTGAGAGATGGAACCAAGCTAGCGAGGCTATGATCCTGCATATTCAGCGCTTTCAAGAATTCTTGGAGATTTTGCATTGCAGATCGGTTGATGCTTCGCTTTGGCGACTGCTAACTTGGTTGGCAAACAGGTTTGGTCGTGAAACAGAGCAAGGGCAACTAATCGAGTTGCGGTTGACTCATCAAGAAATTTCCGAACTAATTGGTGCTACGAGAGTAACGGTTACGCGGCTGCTCAAAGAATTTGAGCAGCGGGGGATTATCCAGCGCCAACCTCACCACTTTATTGTTCTGCACGAGCAACAGCCTTTCTGGCACTATGAAATTTAATAATATTCAAGTGCTGTAAAGAGGTTGAGGGGTGAGCAATACAGAAATTAAAGGGCGGCTGAATCCGTCGCGGGTGCGAGATCACCTAGCAAATGAGCGCACCTATTTAGCATGGATGCGTACCGCGATCGCCCTGATGGGCTTTGGCGTTGTTATCGTGCGCCTCCGCGCCTTCCGTCCGCCTATTCTCCCCCATCCCGGCAATGGCTGGAAATTGGGTTTACTTTTCTCCCTAGTTGGTTTAGCAACTGTTTTACTATCCACTCAGCACTACTTCGCCGTCCGTCGTGACATTGATGAGGATACTTATGAACCCGCAGATCGATGGGTTATCCTTTTTAGCCTCGCCATTACCATCTTGGGAGCTGGGGTTATCTATTTCGTCTTCACAGCCCCCCTCAACCCCTTAAGTCCCGTTGTTCCTGAGTAAGTAAACAACTTCTGGCAACGGTTATGTTTATAAATGGCCGTTGCCGATACCTTACCTCAAACGCATAATTTTTTATAATTCTTTAATTTATTAGATAAATAAATGCTGTATTTTTAGCACGAACAACTTATAATATCCGGTTGATCTATCAAAATTAAGTATTTTAAATTTGGTAATTTCTCATTAATACGCGCCTGAATTATTTTATGGGTAAAAGCTAGAGGAGTAGAACATGGCTATCCTGCAACTAGAAGACGGTACGATTTACACTAATCTCGCTGAAATTACCCGCGAACTTGCTCATCTCAATATCCAGTTGAAACGCTGTCCTGTAAGAAAAAACCTGGAGCTGCCTGGATTGTTAGAACAGGACATTCTCAACATCGTTGAGAAAGAGCAGGTATTGGCTGCTGTTAGCAATCACTTTAGGGAAGTCAAGCGCAGCGCTGGCTATATGTGGCGCGACTTGCTCGTGTTGCACCCTGGTTCGTTTAGTCTTTATGCACTAATAACCCACTTCGATCGCTGCCACATCCATACAGATGACGAAGCGCTTTACATCCTTGCTGGGGAGTGCATCTTCGGATTTGTGCGTCCTGATGGTAGCCAAGTAGAACTAATCGTGCAACCAGAGGAGTATATTAATGTTCCAGGCGGTACGGAGCATTGGTTTAGTCTGACAGCTTCGTTTAATATCAAAGCGGTAAGATATTTCACTACCGCAGGCGGCTGGACGCCGCACTATACCAACACCGAAATTAGTTTCCGGCAATCTGTTGCGAAAAGATCTAAGGGCGATCGCGAGTTGGGCTTATAAGGCAATATTTCCCAAAGCTTTTGGATTCTCTGTAACAACGAAATACCAAGAAAACAAGTTACTGCTGCTCTACATCTTCGGTAGATTCAGTATCTTTACCCTTTGTTTTCGTCGGCTTGTAGTCATCAAGACGAACCAAGGGAGACTTCTTGAGCTTCTTCACTCCGCTGAGAACTACTAACGAAAACAGCGTTCCAATAAGACACATTAGCCATAGCCCGCAGCCTGCTGCTGCTCCCAATCCAGCAGCCAGCCAAATAGTTGCTGCGCTAGTTAGCCCTTTTACCTCTGTTTTACCAAGGTCGTGACGAGATTGTTGCAGAATCATTCCTGCTCCCAAAAAGCCTACTCCTGTGGCAACACCTTGAATGGTTCGACTCAGAGCATTAGTAGAGTAAAAGGTACTCTCACCATCAACCTGCAAGGGAATCATCACAAACGCGGCAGCGCCTAAGCTCACAATCATAAAAGTTCTGACACCCGCTGGTCTACCAGGCTGTTCGCGGTTCATGCCAATCGCACCGCCAACTAGCAGCGCGGTAGTTAGCCTGAAGGTTATACTCTGCCAATCGCTGGAGCTGAAAAAGATGGAACTCATTGTCTGGAATCCCGGAAGAACTAGAACACCCATCTCTCAGTGTGCCAACGTGCTGATTGGATTTTGCCCCACTCAAGTTGTTTGTGACTAGCTAGGCGATACTTTTATAGATCTCAAGCTAACTACGGAAACTCGCTCGGCTTACTGAAGATTTACATTAAGTCTAGGTTAAGAGAGGATTAAATTCAACAATAAACTTATTAAGTAGCGATCGCCATTTTGTCTGGGTGGTAGATGCGATCGCGCCGAGAAATTCTTCCCTAGCTGAAGTTTTAATATCCTGAAACCCAACAAATGCTTATCCTTAAGCGAACAGTATTGCGTCTAAGTTGCCACAAAAAAGCCGCTTAGACCAAAATTTCGATCTAAGCGGCTTTTGCCTAACACTTGAATTTAGTTAACATAGGCAGCTTCTAGCACTTCTGGATCTCGGAACAAAGGCGTACTTAGGTAACGTTCGCCATAACTTGGTTGCACCATTACAATCAAACGCCCTGCATTCTCTACTCGTCTGGCAACTCGAATCGCCGCTGCTAAAGCCGCGCCGGAAGAAATACCTGAGAGCAAGCCCTCTTCGCGGGCTAGACGGCGACCATAATACATCGACTCGTCATCGCTGATGGTAACAACTTCATCAATTAGGTCTGTTCGCAGCACTTCTGGGATAAATCCAGCGCCAATTCCTTGAATTTTATGCGCTCCTGGTTTACCTCCAGAGATAACTGGACTGCTGACTGGTTCAACAGCGATCGCCTGAAAACTAGGCTTGCGCTGTTTAATTACCTCAGCTACCCCGGTAAGCGTGCCACCAGTACCAATCCCAGCCACTAGAATATCTACCTCGCCGTCGGTATCAGCCCAAATTTCTTCGGCTGTTGTCTCGCGGTGAACTTGGGGGTTGGCTGGGTTGCGGAACTGTTGCGGCATATAAGCATTGGGAGTCGTGGCGGTAATTTCTTCCGCACGCGCGATCGCCCCCCTCATCCCTGCAACTCCAGGTGTCAGTTCTAGTCGGGCACCATAGGCTTTAAGCATAGCCTGCCGTTCTTCGCTCATCGTCTCTGGCATCGTCAAAATCAAGGGGTAGCCTTTAGCCGCCGCCACCATCGCCAAGGCAATGCCAGTGTTGCCAGAAGTGGGTTCGACCAGAATAGTTTTTCCCGGCTGAATTAAACCAGCCTCCTCTGCTGCCTCAATCATTTTCACGCCGATGCGGTCTTTTACAGAAGACGCTGGGTTCATACCCTCTAGCTTGACAACTATTCGAGCCAAACATCCTTCCGATTGAGGAATACGATTTAACTGAACCAGAGGTGTATGGCCAACCAGTTCAGTGATATTGCGAGCAATCCGCATATTTCCACCTTTTCAACGCTAAATGTGGTACATGGTATTTAACTGTTGGCCCTCATCCCGTTTTTCGCACAAATCCTGTAAGGTGTAGCGCTGGAAGACTGCCTCTGCTGCCATAGTAGCTTCCCGCCAAACTTGCTGAATGACAAAATCCTCCATTGTTTGGGATGCAGCCTGACCTTCTGGTTCTGGGTTCTTAATCCCTTCCAGACAAGCCAAAATCTCCATCAGGGAAATTTGCCTCGGTTCGCGAGCCAGCAAATAACCGCCTTTAGCGCCTCGCTGACTGCGGACAATGCCACAACGCCGTAGCATCATCAACAGTTGCGCTAGATAACGGTCTGGTATTTGCCGATCGGCAGCAATTTGGTCAATTTGCAGGAAGTCTCCCTGCTCGTAGTGGCTGGCTATTTTTAAAAGAGCCAACAAAGCGTACTTCACCTTTGAGGACAGTTCCATCATCTAACGGCCAACGTAGCACTCTACTATACTACGGTTATCCGATAGATTTTTTGTATTTTAAAATGATTTCTTTTGTTTAAGCTAGTGAATTACTATACTACGGTATTCCTACCGATTTGTAGTAATTTATGTTTTCGTCGGGGCAAGAGGTGGTGAATGTGGGATTTAACATATGAATCCCAGCTGAGAAATTGAGATAATCTCACAACGCTTGGAGGTAGAAGCTACTGCACTTCACGCAAGGGGGAGAAAGAACTTATCGTTTTTTAGTTGTGCGATCGCTGGTAAAAAATTATGCCCCCATACCAAGGCTTCTTCCCTCTATAGCAATCCAAGCCAGCCTAGATTTTTGCTTTCTTATATAAGATGAGTTACTCGTGAAAACTTGTTAGCGGTCAGTTTTTTCTGGTTAAGCACACTTGCGACTGAAGCTCAAATGAGTTATCGCCAAGATAAAAGGCTTATGAAAACTGTCAGGCTAGGCTGTGTCCACTCGCTTTTATATAAAATTCCAGAGAAATATCCGAAATTTCATTGAGACTTGGTGTAGCAGTTGAATGTAAGGAAGCAAGTATTCTCCGCAATACTTAAAGAAAAATTTTATAAAAGAGCGTGCATCTACTGCTGAAAAATTGCGTAAAATTACGAATTTAATCGTTAATTGCAATACGAAGAACCAGGAAAACCAATGATTTCCCAACAAGAAATGCTGAATGATTTCGTAAAAAACGTTGCTACTTCGGCTCCAGCAAAAGTGATTCAAGGAACTGAGGAAACAGTGGATGAGGTTATCTTTGAATCTGATGTTGATGGCATACGTTATTATGTTGTGCGCTGCCGACCAAAGATGGATAATAAGGTTAGCCTTAGCGCCCGCGAACAAGCGATCGCTAACCTAATCGCTCAAGGGCTTCCTAATAAGCAAATCGGTATAATATTAAATATTAGTCCTTGGACGGTCGCCACGCATCTGCGGCGGATTTTTACTAAGCTGGGCGTTACATCAAGAGCAGCAATGGTTGCAAGACTAAAAGAAGAAAATGTTTTATAGTAGGACAAATTTAGTCTACTAAAAACTAAGGCGATCGCTGGTAGTAATTAAAAATCTACGGATGCGATCGCGCAACATATTCTAAGTTTTAAAGCCTTTTAACAGAAAGGTACACCACTATGTTTTGGAAACAGCGACGCTCAAATTTAACGACTACTTGTATCGTGTTAGTTTTGGCTTTGTTGATGTTTTGCTTGCCAATATTGGCGAAAACACCCCCACCTGCTCCCTCGCCTACTCCCTCCCCTATTAAGTTACCTACTCCACCACCGACAGGCAATAGCGGTCGCAGAGCGTCCGCAGGTACGCGAGGAGAGTGCCAAAGTGACAAACCTTTAACTGCATTGGTTCAAGAAACTTCATTCAGCTTAACTACTGCTGAATATCCGACACTATTTGTTTATATTCCTCAAACTGACGCAAAGTCGGCAGAGTTTGTCTTAGCTGATGAAAACAAAGGGGATATATACCAGGGAAAGTTCAATATTGCTAGCAAATCTGGTGTTTTTAGCCTTAGCCTTCCTGTTGGTTCAATCTTACCAGCGCTAGAAGTTGGCAAGAAGTATCAATGGAGTTTTTCATTAATATGCGATGTCGAGGATCGAGCAAGAGATGTGAATATAAACGGTTCAATTCAAAGAGTTAACTTAAGCGCCGATCTTGTTCCTAAACTAGAGAATGCATCCATGGGCGATCGCATAAATATTTATTTAAAAGAAGGCATTTGGCACGACGCTCTTATAACTTTAGCCTCTTTACGCCGCGAGAATCCCAATGATTCATCGCTAGCTAAAGAATGGGCAAATATGTTGCAGCAAGTTGACTTGGAGGATATTGCTGAAGAACCTATAAATTAACGTTAAGCTTTCTCAATCAAAACAGTGGTTGCTGTTGACTGCCTATTTTTCTCAGAAAGGGGGTTAGGTTTTTTAGTGCGGCGATCGCCATCTACAAAGTGAATATTGCAAATAGTAACCCTGCTACCATGTCTCCTAAAGGACGGGTGGCTCAGTATTTTTATTTAAATTTTTAATTAGCCGTATAGATCGCGCCTGTGGATTGCGGCTATATCTGCGTAAATACACTAAATTTGTCTGCCGCCATACCTGCTAAGGGGTTTTGGCTTAAGCGGCTACGTGTTTATGCTGAACTTTGGCGTAGGTGATATTTATCATATTCGCCTGAAATAAAATTAGTAACAACAATTACATATTAAGCAATCAACTTTCTAAGGATATAGAAAATGTTCGCCTTAACAAAAATACGCTCGTTCGCACGCTGGGTAGCTACTGCTACCTTTACCGTATGTCTCGCTAGCACCGGGGGACAGGTGGCTAATGCCGGAACGCTGCACAACGGCTGGAATTACGCCATCGACTCATTTACAGATGGATTTACTGGCAACCAAGTCGGAGGCGGTGTATTTGAATTTTATGGGATGGCTATCCAAGAAAAGAGCGATCGCATAGTTGTGGCTCTTAATGCCAATCTGCCGATTACAGGCTTTGCCAATAGCCAAGCGGCTAACGGTAGCGTCGGCTGGGGCGATTTGTTCTTCAATTTTTCAGGGCAAAATTTTAAGACGGCTAGCGCTAATGGAAGTTTATTTGCTGTCCGTTTTGCCGAGACCAATGACTCTGGTGCAGCAACTACAGGTGTATATAAAAATGTCACTGCTAAAAGTGTCAGTTTGACCAACAGTGGATTTGTAAACTTAGCCCAGTATGACAACTATGTTGCAGCCGGAGGTGGAACATCCTCAATGGCCGATTTAGCTGCAACTGACCCTTACTTTGAACGCGAAGGCTACGCGACTGTTCTGAATGAAATAGATTCTGGGACTAAGGTTGGCGATATCAGTTTCCTAAATTCAGCCAGCTTGAATACATTGGGGCTAAATTTCAATAAGTTTGGCGCGAGTGGTTCTGAAACTTTTGGATTCAGCTTTGCCAAATCTTCTTTGCCTGGTGATAGTTATATTGCCAATATTTTTGCCGAATGCGCTAACGACGGCATAGCAATTATTAGCCAAGCGGAATCAGTTCCAGAACCTGCTTCGGCATTGGGAATATTGGCATTTGGTGCTTTTGGTGGGATTTCCCGACTATTGCGTAAAAAAGTTAATACTTAGCAGGAGGGTGGGCAGTGCCCACCCTTCTTTTGCTACTTTTGCTTATCCGCAACTATCAACGTAGAGGAAGCAGATCGCCCAAATTCTTCGGGAGCATATTGTAGGTGAACTTCTGCACCAGGCCAGAGGAAAGTACCAGGAGTAACGGAACGAACGAGGTAGTGGAGGGTATAGATTCCGGGTTGGAGGCGATCGCTATAAGCCATTATGCGATCGCGATAAATTCTCTTAAATCCAAAGTCATCTCCCTCAGCCTGTAACTTCAAGTTGCTAGTCTTGAAACTAGCATCCACCGCCTCCAAACCAGCCGCCAGAGGATCTGTAATCACGACATGATCGACAGCACGATCGGTAATAATCTGCAAACCAATATCAAACACTTGCCCGGTTTCTAGAGTCAACGGATCGTCAGAAGCGTACAATCCTACCTTTCTCAAGACCTTATCCCCACCAACTCGGCTGATTTCTCGCACTACGCGCAACCCATTAAATCGCCCTGGTTGATTTCCTTGTAATCGATAGCGATAAGCAGCTAGATAGTGCAACGTACCCTTGCCAGATTTGTCTAAAATAAGCTCGTTGCGCCCTTTAGGTAAATCGGCCATTGGCAGTTTAATTTCCTGGCTAGCCTTGCGATAGCCTTCAAATCTACTTGACCCTAATTTCTTGCCAGCGAGTTGAACTGTAGCAGTAAAATTAGGCGGCGTTGGCTGCAACTTGCTGTACTCAACCAAAGCGGTTAGAGCAGAGGCATTATCGTAGCTACTCCCCCAAGAACCATTGCGCCGTAAAGCTAAGAGGCTTTTTAGCAAGCGATCCAAAGCTTCTGGTTTTACAGGCTTTAGAGAGGAAACCTTCGTGGCTGAAGTCGCAGATTTATTAACAGATTGCTGCGCGTTTACAGCAACAAACAATCGCAAAGCTTGAGCCTGAGCAGTTGTAGGCGAACTTATCCACTTCCAGCCTTGCGGCAGATTTATAGTAGCGTTGCGACCAGTTTCATAGATACTTTCCTGCAACTGATTTAACAACTCTTGAGATTGCTGCTGCCATTCTGGAAACTGGGATAAGTATCGAATCAGTTTAATTTGCATAACTGGATCGAATTGGCTGCGTACCTGATAGATATCTGTTAAGAAATCATTGCGCTTTTCTCCTAGTTCTGCTAAAGCCATTAACGCTTCTAGCCGCACTTGATTTTTGCATAGTTCTTGCTTGCAGAAATCGTATTGTGCGGGGTTTGCCAGAATTTTCTTTAGATAACCTTTAAGGCGAGATACCATTCCAGCATCTACAGCATTTGGAAAAGCTTTCGATGCTTTAGCCAGAGATTCAGCCGCGTAGGGAGAAACAAACGGATCGGAAGTTTTCTGTCCTGGGAAGCTAGCAAACCCGCCATCAGGAGAAGAGAGTTTTTGCAATTGTTCTAGCGCGGATTTGGCTTCTTGGGTTGGATTGAAGCCTGTTAAACTCTGACCGTATTGTTGAGAAAGAGAGGCAAGATTGGCCGCGATCGCTAGTTTACTCGCCTCTGGTTCTAAAAACGGCAACTGGTCTTTTTCCAAAACCTGTCGCGCTGGTGCAGTAATCTCCGGTATCAGCGTGCTAGCCAGAGAAACTTCTAAACCTCCTGCATCAATTGCAACATTTTTATCTATATTTAAGGGAATCTTTGCCCGATTGTTAGTCGTTCCAGATTCTACAACTTGTTCTGTAATTTCTAGCGGCTTCACTTGCAAAGGCACTTCAAAAGCATCCGATGTCCCATTTAATTGGGTAAGAAACTGAACTTTACCCTCACCCGTATTAGCGGCAATTATGGGAAAACGGTAAGCCTGAGTTCCCGATTGTACTTGAGTTTGTAAACTGCCAGAATTATCTTCAGCAAACTGGACTGAACCGCTTACGTTACCATTGATTGCCAGATTTCCCGATTGTCCCGTGTTGTTAGTTACAGATAAGCCAACCTGCATGCGATCGCCAGGACGTGCAAACTGCGGAATGATTGCATTAGACAGCAGTGGCTTAGTAGTTATGAAAGTATTTTCGCCATTACCAAAGTGGAAATTACCATCAGTTGCAACAGCCATTACTCGCCAAGTCGTCAAGTCATCCGGTAGCTTAAAACTAACAGTAGCTTTACCGCTAGCATCTGTTAAAACAGAGCCATTATAGTAAGCTAAAGCTTGGAAATCTTTGCGGACGCGAGTATTAGCTGCACCTGATGAAAGTCCGCCGCCATAACCCCAACCTTTGGGTTTAAGCTGAGTAGCTTTTACCACTACATCAGGGCGATTATCGCTGAAGCGGGTGGAAATAGGTTGGTCTGCATAAACCGTTTGTACTAAATCTGGTAGACGATATCCAGTTAATTGCAAGACGGCTTCATTCACCGCCATTACTGTGAATTGTCCTTTAGCTGGATTGCCTTTATCGTCCTTCAATTCTAGTTGCAGAGTCTCTGATGCACCAGGTTCGAGTTGCGCTTGGAGTGGAGTAACTTGGACTTTTAAATATTTATCATCCAAGTTGGTTTTAAATGGGGTCATTCCAATCCGCACCAGATTTTCTACATTTCCTGCTTCCGCCCGATCTAGGGAAGCGCCTTGGCGAACTAACACTGCTTGTACTGCTGCATTAGGTAACATTTCTGGCGTTACCTGAAACTGAATTTGAGGCGCACCGCCTTTAACTTTTGTTGTTGTCCGATAAATGATATTTTGCCTGACAACAGCAAAGTATAATTCAGCTTCGGGATAAGGAGATTGGATTAAAGCTGTAGCAATTTCGCCTGGTTTGTAGGTTTCTTTGTCGAGTTTGATTTCCAAGCGATCGCCCTCTCGCGAACCCCACGCTACTGCATTATCTCCAGTAGCCCAAATCTGCAAGTCGGTTGCAAGTAGTTCGTTACCATCAGTAAAATTAGCGCGAATGCGATAAGAACCAGATTCGGGGGGAGTGAGGGAAACAGCTTGCGGACTGCTTGCAGATTTTACCTCCGCTTGTCCTACTGTTTTATATTCGATTTGGTTTTTAGCAGTTTGGCTTCCTTCCACTACCTGCGTCACGCTGCTGTATTTCATTTGTTGCAGTTCGACGCGCACCTTTTGACCTTCTATTACTTTTCCTGTAGGGTCGGTGACGATAACTTCGATGGGGAAAGGTTTTTTCGCATCAGCGACGAAGTTGCTTTGCAAACCTATTAAGCGATCGCTTGGTAAGGCGGTAAAATTTTTAGAATCAGATACAGATAAATTAGATACGTCTGCGACTTGCACATCCACGCGGTAAGTCATCGGGTAAAGCAAATCCTTCCCAACTGTCACCGTTTGGCTGCCTTTACCGCTAGCATCTAATACAGCATTTTGTTGGAAAACATCGCTAGAGACAGCAGGACTTTCCTCCGGCCAAAGCCACTGGCGACCGAAGGAGAATTTATCCCAACCTTTAGGGTTAAAATCGGTGCGCGATCGCGTCACGTAATAAGTAGCTTTTCCACCTTCTACAGGTGAACCAAACAAGTAGTTGCTAGTAGCTTTAGCCTCAACTTTCTGACCAATTAGTGCAACTTCCTTATCAAGATTTACCTCCACCTTAAAATTAGGCGGTTTGAACTCAGCAACGCGAAATTCTCCAGATATTTCCGCGCCACTATCACCCTTAGCGCGTATTGAATAATAGCCTAGAGGCTGATTAGTTTTGATGGGCACTTCTAGCGAGAACGTGCCAAATTCATTAGTTGTCTGAGTGCCTAAATCTGTCTTTTGACCATCAGAAGTTTCTAGGGTCACTTTGTATCGAGAATTTTTGTCCTGTTTTAGTACAGCATTTTGCAGATAGTAAGCCATCCCAGTAAACGAAGCCTTTTCGCCTGGTTGGTACATCTGACGATCTGAGAAAATTACTCCCCGCGATTCTGGCTTATTACCTTGCCAATCTGAATAAATGCCGTAATCGTAAGCACCGCTATACTCATTACTACGAGCAAAAGCCCAATCTTTATTTTCACGAGCAATTGTTAGTAATTTTGGCGCTTCTGCAAAGCCAGAATTCGATTTCATGCATTTCTGCAAACCTTGAAGATTTAGCAGCAGCGTGCCAGTTTGGTCAGTTTTACCAGTTGCACAAGGCGTTGGTTGAGTTTGAGATTTAGCCTCTAACTGCGATTCATAAATCTCGACTGGTGCAGATGCTACGGGTGAACCATCCGAGAGATGATGCACTCTAATTAATGCGGAAGATGGAAACCACTGTGCAAATACTCCCAAATTAGTTAATTGCACTATTCCATAATTAGTCAATTCCCGCCATTGCTGCTTACCATTCTGCTTATAACTATTTGTTCGTCCCTGAACGCCATAAGCTAGCATCCCAGTAGCCGCGCCCAATTTATCTCGTAAAGGAACAGTTACATCAGTAGACTGATTTTTTTTGCCTGATACCCGGAAACTCTGCCAAGAATTGGGATTGGGAAGCAGATCGTTAGTTTCTCCCTTGGGATAGGCTGAATCTGTATAGACTAAATCAGTCGGTTGCACCACTTTATAAGCGGCTTTGTAGTTAGATTCTGGCAGATTGACGGTTGTAATATTTAGCTGTAAATCTTTACCAGATGGAAAAATATGCAACCCAGAGGGAACCCAGATATCGCCAGCCACATCGCCTGTTTCATACTTCAACGTGACTGGCTTATCCAAAGTTTGCCCAAACTTATCCTTAAGGTTGGCACCGATGGTAATTGTATAAGTGGTTGTAGGATCTAGAGCATAAGGATTGAAGCCAACAAGGCTGTCTCCATCATTTGCTTGAATAAGTTTTGGAGACTCTTTAGGCGCAGGATTAATCTTAATGTTCTCAATAGCTGAATCTGCGACGATGCCATTATTAAATTGCAGTTGTGGGCTGCCTTTAACAAAGCGTCCGTAGGCTTCTCCTGCATCCAGTTGGCCGTAAAATTGTAGCTTTTTAAATGTTAGGGGCGAATAAGTTGTAAGTTCATTAGTAAAGGGAGTTTCGCTAGCTAAATTTCCTTTGGCAGGACGCAATCCAGGAGAAAATTCTAAGCGGTAACGTGTGGCTTTGGCTAGAGTTTGCTCGGGTACTAGGGAATATGTCCAGTTGCGGGCGGAGGGGTCAAAATTTTCTTGTGGCTGCTGATACTCGGAGGGGATATTTTCTTCTTTATCTAGGGCGACTTTTAACCGCATCCCCGTTTTCTGCCCCTCCGGGATTAATAGCAAATGCTCTTGAATAGAAGGCAGATCGAGTTCTACGTTAGAGCTGAATTTAAGGGTAGGCTTTAAATCGATGGGTTCGCTTTCAGGAACTTCTGCTTTCTTATTAACAGGTAAAGGAGTTCCGGGCAAATTGGATAATTGAATGGGTTCTGTGTTGAAAGTCCAAGCTAAATCCCGATCTAATTTATGATTTTTCAGATCGGCTAAACCCGATTTGAGGGTAACTTTAACGCGGGTGGCTTTAGGTAGTGCTTTGTCGGCTTGGAAGCCTACCATCCGGGGAGTTAAGAATCTAAATTGACCGGGTAGAGGCGGCAGAATTTCAAATTTCTGTAATAGACGCTGTTGATCTGGACTATCAAGACTTTCTACTGGAATTAGAGCGTCTTTAAACCTAATGATAATTTGGGATAGAGGTTCAGCTTGCCCGGTGGGGCTAATTTGCTCAATCCATTCTGGCAGTTGCGGTGTAGCTATGGAGGAAACCTGTGGCAGCGGCTCGTTACCTGAGAAGATGTTAACTATGCCGCATCCTGTCATGCCCACTACAAGTGCTAGGACAAATAGGAACTGTATCGAAATTCTGATAATTCTGCCCATGTGTTGCATGACTTTCCTCACAGCTAATCCCTTGGATAGGTGACACGGACTTCCTAACAACCTTTCTACATCTCAATCTGTCAGCTTTCCGGGTAGAGCAACTATAGAAGAGGAGAATCTTTACTTCTTGGATTAGGCAGAAGCTATGGGAGCGCATGTTGAGGATAGAGCGATCGCGCTTTGAAACGTTTTGCGATCGCTTTCCTCTACAAAATGGTTAAACAGGCGACGCGGACGCACCTTGAAGCTTGGTAGCGTTCTTATCTTTTTTCAATTGTGCTTCGATTGCATCGCAGGCAACCTTGACTCCATTTTCTGCCTGTACCTTAGTGCCAACTTCTGCGGCTTTAGCCTGGTAGCGAGGTTCGCGCAAGAGGCGATCGAGTTCCTTAGCCGCACGGGAAGCAGTGTAGCGATCGCGATCGATAGTCCGTCCGACTCCTAAACGAGTAATGCGCGCTGCATTGTCTGGTTGGTCGTTACTAAAGGGTACTACCAACATCGGGCGACCGGAACGCAACACCTGTGCAGTTGTCCCCACGCCTCCTTGATGCACAATAGCAGCAGCCCTATCAAACAGTTCCGAGTAGGGAGCGTAGTCAAAAACAGCAATATCCTTAGATTGCAACTCTTTTGGCAGGGGGCGGCTATCGTTCCCAACCAGCAATACAGCCCGACAGCCCAAGTTTAAGGCAGCTTTAGCACTTTCAAGGTAAAAGTCGTCAGCAACCCACACGGCGGAACTTCCCAAAGTAAAGACAATTGGCGGATCTCCCGCATCCAAAAATGACGACAATTCCGGAGATAGACCAGTATTGCCATTGCGATCGTAGAAAGTAAATCCGGTAATGCAAGTCTGTTTTGGCCAGTCGGGTTGAGGAGTTGCGAGAGCTTCTGAAAATAAAGCCAGCACTAAGTCGGGGGAATTCATCCCTTCAAACATAGAATCGGCAAGGGGAGATAAACCAAGCTGCGCCCGTAATTGTCGCAGGGGTTCATCCCACGAGCTGAAACGATTTTTGGCGAGGCGGATGAGCGCTCCATTAAACCCAGAGCCAAGTATGCGTAGATTCAGCCAACTGGGTAAAGTCGCCACCACTGGCGGATCGTAGGCGGAGAGCAACGACATTGGAGACAGTACGCTGGAAACCCAACGAATTCCTGTTTTCTCAACAACGGGCGTTCCTGCGAAGCTGAGGGGGTGCGTCACCAACAGGTCAGCACCGCGCACTGCCGACATCAGATCCTCATAAGTTTCTTGGACATACGGTAAGATTGCTTGGCGAAAGACGTATTCTGTACCGTTTTGCTTGTCCATGATCTGACGCACAAGTTCTCGTTGCTGTTCAACGTCTGTGGGAAAATCAGGACGGACTGGGTGGAACTCAAGACCAGCCGCTTCGATTTTGTTACGGTAGAACCCCGATGTAGCAATTACCGCTTCATGCCCGCGTGCCTTTAATTCTAAGGCGATCGCCATATAAGGATGCAGGTCGCCTAGCGAACCATATGTGTGTAGAACAACCTTCATATTGCCTGCCGTATTTTTTTATAGATGATTTCTTTCCACTACAAAACTACGGCGCTTCTAGGGGTACGTGCTTCATCTGATTGGTTCACCCCATCGGGTGATTAAGAGCAATTAGTCATAATCGTCTTGATGTGGAAGCTTACGAGCTGCCAGCGTCAGGTGATTAGAGAGAGGATGCGATCGCGCTTCTCAACACTTCACCGCTACCCACGCGCTTCCATCTTTCAAGGCTTCTTCCTCTTGAGTTGGATTTGAATTGTGGTGAAGCAGGTTTAAACTTGGTTATTCAGAGTTTCTCAGAGTTTTCTGCAATCCAAGCTGCTAGACTCTCTTGATCTTCCACACCATCCACAAGATTAATTATAGCAGTTCTCACACAAGTGGAGTACGCCAAACCCCACTGTTTTCAGGCCTTTCAAGTTTGAGTGCGTACCTCATATAACCAAGAACCGCTATATCATTACTACCGCTTCTGGTTCTGGTGCTACTAACTTATACCCATTCAATCGTAAAAAAACGTCGATGACAGCAAGGGCAATGCGCTTGTTGCCATCAACGAAACTATGATTTTTTGCCAGAGCATAGCCGTAGGCTCCTGCCAGATCAAACAGAGTTGCATTTTCACTGTAAGAGAATAAGTGCCGAGGTCTAGCTAGACTAGCTGAAAGTAACCCTGAATCTCTCAATCCAGGCTAACCTCCATGCTCTGCAATTAATTCTTTATGTATAGCTACTACTGCAATCTCTGGAACCCATCGCGGTTCCTTCATTTAGCTAGGGTGTGTCATCAGTTAAGCCAGATGATAGAAGCAGCCAGATGTATAGCACCGAGGAAGTTTCTGGCCGTTTTGTCATAACGGGTAGCAATGGCACGGTATTGTTTAAGTTTGGCAAAGAAGTTTTCGATGAGGTGGCGAGCTTTGTATAGCTCTTTATCGTAGGGTCGTTGTTCTTTGCGATTAGATTTTGGCGGGATAACGGGTTCACATTGTTTCGCTTTTAATCGCTCAAGCACACGTTCATCGGCATCATAAGCTTTATCGGCGAGGAATGCCTCAGCCTCAATTTTATCCATAAGAGCATCGGCTCCCTCCAAATCATGGGCTTGACCAACTGTTAAATGAAAACCTAGTGGGTTACCCAAAGCATCACAAGTTGCATGAATCTTAGTACTCAATCCACCCTTGCTGCGGCCGATGGCTTCGTCCGTATTGTCTTTTTTTTGGCACCTGCGCTGTGTTGATGGGCACGTACAATGGTTGAGTCAATCATGGCATATTCATTGTCAGCATCATCAGCTAACACCTTGAAAACCTTCTCCCATACTCCCGATTCCGACCAACGTGTATGACGGGTGTGAATCACTCTGTAATCCCCAAATCTCTCCGGTATATCCCGCCACGGTATTCCAGCACGATATCGGTACAGCACAGCTTCGACAAACAATCTATTGTCTTTAGCTGTGCCGCCCACATAGCCTTCTCGACCAGGTAAATGATCTTTAATTCGATCCCATTGGTCATCTCGCAGAGCGTATCGGCGCATCCCTTGCCTCTGAATTCTTTCTTACCTAACAACAACCAATTCTATGCCCATTAGTCAACTTAACTGATGACACGCCCTAATTCACGAAGGGCATTGCGGTAGTTTTTGCGGGTTTCTGCAAAGGCTTGCATCGCGGCTTCAAAATCAGGATCGTAAGCAGTTATTTGAAATCCATCGGTAGTTTCTGTCAAGAAAACTGTATCTCCCTCGCTGACATTCAGCTTCTGCAATACTTCTTTAGGTAACGTTGCTCCCAAGGAATTGCCGCTCCGTCTGATTTTTATGGGGTGCATACGATCGCCTCTCACGTGGCTAGTAGTTACTTATGTTATAACCTTGACTGCAAAATGCGATCGCTACTTTTAACTAACTCATCCCTTGATTATCTCAGTGCCGATCCGTCTGACGGCGCGATCGCTCTGTACGTCGTGACATAACGAGACTTAAACAGGCAAATTTTCCTGATTCAGAAGAATCGCCCAGCCAAACTGTAGTAAGACTTAGTTTATAGAAAATAGCTGATGAGACAACTCAAGCAGGGCTTTATCCAGATTGAGCAGAAGGTTTGGCGCAGGCTGAGTCGGAAAACTAGGCGGATTTGCAAACTTATCTTAATCTTAGTGCTGATGTGTCTGACAGTGCGATCGCTCCCCTATCTCGCACCCGTTCGCGCTAGCGACTTAGTTCAAGACGACCTCGCAATAGAATTTAGCGATCGCAATGGTCTTCCCTTGGGAACTTTGCTCACCCGCGACCAAGACCATACCGCTGTTGTGCCGCTAAATCAAGTTTCTCCTAACTTTATCAACGCTATTTTAGCTACAGAAGATGCGGGCTTTTATCATCACGGCGCGTTAGATCTCAAAGCGATCGCGCGCTCGATCCGAGACTCAATTCGTGCCAAAACAATTGTATCCGGTGCTTCCACTATTACCATGCAATTAGCGCGGATGATAGACCCCGTTCCCCGCAATTTAACGGGCAAACTCCGCGAAATTTGGCTATCTTGGCGCATCGTTGCTGGAATGAATAAAGACGAGATCTTCCAAGCTTACATAAATCGCCTGCCAATGGGAGGTAATATCTATGGTTTAGAAGCCGCATCTCGCACCTATTTCAATGTATCCGCTACCGATCTTAACGTTGCCCAAGCCAGCATTTTAGCCGCACTTCCCAATAACCCTACATACTTTAATCCCTACGATCGTTGGGAACGATTAAAGCAGCGACAGAGTTATGTTCTCAATCGCATGGTACAAGAAGGATATATTACGCGCGATCGCGCAAATCGAACCTACGCCGAAGAAATTTCGCTTCAGTCTCGCCAGCAAGGAATAATCGCTGCACCTCATTTTTTATTTTGGTTATCCAAGCAACTTCCTCAACAGCATCCATCTAATATCCGAACTACTTTAGATCGTCCCTTGCAGCAGTTTGTCGAAGCGCAGGTACAGCAGGTAATTCGCACTTTAGCTCCTAATAACGTGCAGCATGCAGCTGCTTTAGTTATTAATAACCACACTGGAGAAGTCTTAGCCTATGTTGGTTCTCCCGATTACTTTAATGAAGCGGAACTAGGACGCAACGACGGAGTACAAGCACTGCGTCAACCAGGGTCTAGCCTTAAGCCTTTTTTGTATGAATTAGCCTTAGAAAACCGGATTATTCGCCCCAATACCATATTGGCGGACGTGCCAACATATTACGCGATTCCCGGTGCAAAACTTTATAGTCCTAAAGATTATGATGAAAAATTTTTAGGCCCAGTGCGAGTGCGAGTGGCTTTGGCAAATTCTCTCAATATTCCAGCAGTGCGGGTGCTGGAAAAAGTCGGCGTCCCAACTTTTTTAAATCGTCTGCATCAATTAGGATTTGAACATTTAAACCAGTCCCCAGAACATTACGGATTGGGGTTAGTTTTGGGTAGCGGCGAAGTTAGCTTGTGGGAGTTAGCTAAAGCTTACGTCACTCTAGCCAGACTTGGAGAAACAACGCAGATTGTCAGCACATTTTCCAATTCCCAACTTTCTAATCCAAAATCCAAAATCCAAAATCCAAAATCGGAATGGGGATTGATTGCTGATATGTTGAGCGATCGCCATGCTCGCGCTACAGCTTTTGGTGTAGATTCTGTGCTAGCTTTATCCTTCCCCGCAGCAGTTAAAACAGGCACTTCTTCAGACTTTAGAGATACGTGGACTGTCGGATTTACAAATGACTACACGGTTGCAACTTGGGTGGGCAATTTCAGCGGCGAACCGATGCGGCAAATTTCTGGAGTTACAGGCGCAGCACCGCTATGGAATCGCATTATGTTACACCTGCACGAGAATCAAGAACCAGCAGCATTTCCCCCTCCACAAAACCTCGTGCAACTTCCTATTTGTGCTATTTCTGGATTGCGCCCTACGCCAGATTGCCCGTCAGTAGTGCAAGAATATTTCTATGCAGAAGATATTAGCAACTATCAACGCGAGTCAGATGTAAAACCTGCGATCGCTACTTCTATAAGCGGAACTTTACCGCAAGAGTATGATGAGTGGTTGGCAAGACAAAATCAATCTAATTTTGCTTCTAGCAACCTGAAGATTTTGTCTCCTCGCAATGGCGATTTTTTCCTAATCGGTCAACCTGGAACGGAACGACTAGAATTCAAAGCGATCGCAACGGGTAAGGTAGAATGGTCGCTAAATGGCGAAAAGCTAGCTACAGAATCATCGAATTCTCTATTTTGGCCGCTTCGTCCTGGTAAATGGACTTTGCAAGTAAAAAGCGGTGACATTAGCGACACGGTAAGCTTTCAAGTACAGTTAGCAGAACGGAGAGAAACACGCCGGGGTTTCTCGATAGTCAAGCCTCCAGCTTTGCAACATTGAAATTTATTAGAGCGATCGCACTGTCTTCAGCCGAGTTTCTTAAACCTACTGATTCTCCACTTGATTCTGTTGCTTCAGATACCCGTTTTTTGCTGCTGCGATCGCAGTGCTAGCGTTGAATAATTCTCCAGATTGAATAATAGCCATTGCTAGGGGTTGTAGAGCTTTTGCCCAACTGTCCCTTATCCGTTCCTTCTCTTCAGGAGTTGGATTAGTGGCTAATCGATGAATTTCCGCAACGACCAGTCCTGGCAGTTGCTCGTAGTAACTCATCGCTAATTCCTTAGCGGCTTTACTCAGCAACAGTTCCACAAGCGCAGCGTTGCTTGTTGCATCCAATGCAACGTTGATGGTTGGATCGTTGGCAATGCTATGAGGTGCATCCGATGCATTCTGCGTTTTAGCCGTCTCTTGCTCAACTTGCATCCGCGCAACTTGCGGTTCCTGAAATTCCACCTTAGCCGAAGCTACTGGCTTTGCAATTTCAGTTATCTCTTGCTCAACTTGCATTCGCGCAACTTGCGGTTCCTGAAATTCCACCTTAGCCGAAGCTACCGGCTTAACAGCGTCTACGGGGGGGGTTCGCTCAACAACTTGTTGTTGCTCCAAGGGTGCTGAAACCCTGGCTGCCTCAACTGTACCTTCTACAGGGGGTTGAACATACGACGGTACACCTTGAACGGCATCGGCTGTACCTTCTACAGGGGGTTGAACATACGACGGTACACCTTGAACGGCATCGGCTGTACCTTCTACAGGGGGTTGAATACCCTCAGCTACACCTTGAACTGCGTTCACTAGACTGTCAATAGTGGGTTGGACAGACGAGGCTACACCTTGAACCGCGCCTTGAACTGCGCCCACTGCACCGTCAATAATAGTGGCTTTAACACCATCAGCTACACTTTTAACTGTGTCCCCTGCACCTGCAACAACGGCTTTAACACCATCAGCTACACCCTTACCAGTCAACGCGGAAGCTACTGCGCTGGCTACAGCACCAAACGCTGCTCCAGCTAAAGCAGCATAAGCCACGCGCATGCGCGTGCTTGGTGGACGAACGCTAGGACTAGCCGTAGTGGAGCCAGAATTTTCGTCATGGTTATCCACAGGCTGCTGCTGGTTATCAGTCATAATAATTGTCTCTTTACTACCAAAATAGGTTAACGCCCATTTGGTACAGTTTTTTATCTATCGGCAATCTAGCGATCGCAGGTAACGGCTTGCACCAACCTTTAGGAAGATATTGCCACCCAATTTTATTATATATGTATATCTCTATACAATAAATTGAATTTTTAGTACATTGGCCACACTTGTATGTGTAGGCTATTAATTAACAATCACTAAAGCACTTTTATGTCAGCAATCTATGATATTAAATTTGGTGCGATCGCGTTCGCTTATCTTATAGGTTTCTTGGTGAATGAAGGCTTTAACCAATTAACTACTAACAAATCAGTAGAGGAAACAAATAAATACCAAATAGCTGTATTCTAGCAACAGCAAGTGTTTTCTTTAAGTTTAGCTAACACCAACATAGATTTAATATCAGCCACAGGTTGAATTTCATATTTACCTCCTTAGCGTGACTATCCAATCGGATAAAAATCACTCTTAAGGCTGATTGTGTGTTTAATAATACTATTCCATATGTTAAGAGGTGTATGTCTGTAGATCGGTGATTTTTTTAATAGCGAACGCTAAAGTGGCGGCAGAAACATCAACGCCACAGGGGCATCGAGCCGTTTTGGTAAAAAGGAGAAAATTATGACTTATAACAATCAAAATTTGAATAAACCTAACGAAAATCTTAGTTCCAGTACCACAGGTCAACCCTATGCTAGTTCAGAAGAATCAAGCATAAATATGGAAACTAAGTTAGCTAGAGAAAAACAGGTTTCTACTACGCCTCAACCCAATGTTCAGCCAGCAAGCATACGCGTTAGCCAGCCTTCTGCTCCAGCAATCACAAGCATAAGTGCTGAGGTGCCTAGAGCAGAAAATATTTCTACTACAACCCCTCAACCCAACGTTCAGCCAGCCACCAGAACCGTGAATCCTCTAGTAGCTAGGGCACTGGTGGGAGGACTCATCGGTGCTACTTTGGGCACATTAGCTGGCGTTTTGGCTGGTAAGAGAACAGCTCAAGGTGTTAACCATGCTGTCAAAGGTGTAGGAGAAGCCGCCAAGACTGTGGGTGGGGGTCTTTCCCAAACTGCACAAGGGGTAGGACAAGGCGTAAAGAGTATAGCTGAGGGTGTTAACTACGCTGCCCAAGGTGCAGTACAGGATACAGCTGAAAGTGTTAACTACGCTGCCAAAGGTGCATTGGAAGCAGTCAAGACTACAGCTGAATATGTTAAGCCAGCTGTAACAGGTGTAGGAAACGCAGTCAAGGGTACCTCTGAAGCTGTTACCGACGCAGCAAAAGGTGTAGGGAATGCGGTCAAGGGTGCAGCTGAGAGTGTCACCGACGCAGCAAAAGGTGCAGCCAAGAGTACATCTGAGGCTGTTACCGGCGCGGCGCAAGGTGTAGGGAACGCGGTCAAGGGTGCAGCTGAGGATACTAAGCAATCTATAGCAGGTACATTGGACGCGGCAGCCTCAGATGTCCAGCCATCTGAGAATTTGACCGTCACTATAGTTACAGAGCAGCCGATTGTAAACACGCCGCCGCTCAACACTCCCTCAAATTACAACCCATCTGTAATAGGTGCAGGGAACGCGGCAAATTCTACAGCTTTAGAGGTCAAGCCCCCTGAGAATCAGAGTATCGAGCTATATCAAGATTCGCTAGTTGCAGACAAGCCATCGATTAACGCTGGTGCGTTTGACTTGGGCGAGCAAGTTGAATCCCAGACATCCGCCAGTATGGCCCCAGGGGAGAAAAAGGAACTTGATGTCGATCTACTTCTCTCTGGAGATACTGGAATGTCTGGAAATCGTGATGAAGAAGACTTCCGGAAAGGGCAAGGTTTTGAGCGGGAAATTTTTGGAAATCCTGCTGACATTTAGAAGCAAGCCTTAGTTTGAGGAGAATAGAGTATTCTCCTCAAAACTTGGAACACCGCGCTGTTGAATTCGTAGATAAAATCCGTCGTGCCGAGTTAGACATTGATGCTCTAAGAATAAACCGCAGTTCCTTGCTTGGAGGTACTTAGAGGATATTCTTACACCTTTATGAATACCTAAAATAAGGGCAATTAGCAAGTTTAATTGCCTAATTTTTCTGGCTTATCTCCTGACCAACAAGGTCTTAGGGATAGTTTCTCGTCCTATAAACAGATGGCTATTAATCAGCTTTATTACAAAGGAGACGATTATTATGAGTGAGAACAACAAGTTTTTAGAAGATGATGAAATATTCGTTGAGCAGATGCCGCGTCAACCCGATGCTAATTCAGCACAGACAAGGATGGGTAATGATTTAGCTAAAATAGCGCTTGGAGCAGCGATTGGTGCGACATTGGGCGCAATAGCTGCCGCTTTGGCTAATAGGGATACAGCTCAGAGGGTTAACCTGGCTGTAAAAACTGTAGGGAACGCTGTCAAAAATGCAGCTGATGGTGTTAACCAGACGGTAAAAGATGTAGGGAACGGAATAAAGAATGTAGCTGAGAGTGTTAATGAGACGGTAAAAGATGTAGGAGACTCAGTGAAGGTTTCAGCTGAGGGTGTTAGCGAAACTGTAAAAGTTACGATGGAGTCAGTGAAGGGTACAGCGGAAGGTGTTAACGACACTCTAAAAGGGACGATGGACACAGTTAAGGGTGTAGCTGATGATGTTAACAACTCTGTAAAAGGTACAGGAGAAGTACTGAAGACTGTGGGTGATGATGTCAATCCAGCTAGCAATCAAGCTACTAAGCCATCGGAGAAGCAGATAACCTACATTTTAGTTCCAGTCGAGAAAGAGTGAGTTGTTGAACGAATTATCGATGTAAGTGAAGCTGAAATTTGACACTTAGAAGCAATGAAAAATTCAGCGATCGCAAACAACTTCTAAAGTGCCCGCAGTGCCCGCAATTTTTCTAATGCTGGGCATTGCAGGCACTTAAAAATTGTCTTTTTCCTAACGTCCAATTGTAAGCGGTTGTCTGTTGAAAACTGCCTCACCTGTCTGCACGTCAAACCAGTGGATAGATTGCCCAGATAGTGCCAGCGTTACTTCCTCACCACTCCATTGCTGATCTGGCGGTAACAGCGCACGTACAGTAACGGTTTCTGTCTGCGAACCCTCAACACGCACGCTAATTAAGTTGTGCATCCCCAAGTTTTCTACTAAGTACACCCGCCCCTTAATTGTCTGTCTATCCTGCGGTTGTGCGAGGCGAACATTTTCTGGACGAATACCCAGCACAATCTGAGGTGGAGTAGTGGGAATTTCTGGCAGGGATATTCTGAAATTCCCCAACATCGCGTAACGTTCTTGGCAAGGCAGCGTTAGTAAATTCATCTGAGGACTGCCAACAAACCCCGCTACAAATTGATTGGCAGGATTGTTATAAATGCGATGCGGCGGATCTAGTTGCTGAACGTCACCCTTATTAAGTACAGCCACTTTTGTAGAGAGAGTCATGGCTTCTGTTTGGTCGTGGGTGACATAAACAACGGGTACTTTTTGAGATTCAAATAGTTGTTTAATTTCTGCTCTGACTCGTTCCCGCAGCAGCGCATCCAGGTTACTAAGGGGTTCATCTAATAAGAATATATCGGGGCGACGTACCAGGGCGCGTGCTAGGGCAACCCGCTGTCTCTGTCCCCCAGACATTTGACCTGGTTTGCGGTTCATTAACTCTTCTAATCCTAACGCTCGCGAAGCTTCTGCCACGCGCTGTTTGATTTCTTCGCGTGGAGTTTTTTGCAGCTTTAGTGCAGAAGCAATGTTGTCGGCAACAGTTAAGTGGGGATAAAGAGCATAGCTTTGAAATACCATTGCAATATTGCGATCGCCCGGTCGTAGATTGGTAACATTTCTATCCCCAATTGTTATCTGCCCCCTCGTTGGTTCTTCCAAACCTGCAATCAGTCTCAATATGGTAGATTTACCACATCCCGAAGGGCCAAGTAATGTGAGAAACTCTCCATCTTCCACGCTCAAACTTACATCTTTGACCGGGACAACTTTGGGATTGTAGGTTTTATTTAAGTTTCTAACTTCGAGTCTAGCCATTGTTCGATTTTAGATTTTAGATTTTAGATTTTGGATTGAAGTAAGGCTCCGCCTTGTAAAATTAGCCTTTAACAGCACCAGCAGTTAAACCTTGGACAATCTTGCGCTGGAAGAACAAAACCAGTAAAACAAGGGGCAATGTTCCCAGGACGGTAGCGGCGGCAATTGGCCCGTAAGGAACTTCAAATACCGAAGCACCACCTAACTGAGCAGCAGCAACAGGAATAGTTTTCCTGGATTCGCTCGTCATAAATGTGAGGGCGAAGATAAACTCGTTCCAAGCAAAAATAAATGTGAGAATTCCAGTTGTCACCAAAGCTGGAAGAGTCATTGGTAGCAAGATTTGCAATAGCATTTGCCAGGTGTTATAACCATCTACTTTAGCAGCATCTTCCAAGTCTTTTGGTAATTGCTCGAAAAAGCTTCGCATAACTAAAATTGTCAGGGGCAAATTGATAGCGGTGTAGGGAATAATCAGTGCTAGATAGTTGTTAGCTAGTCTCAACCCTTGAATAATTTCCAACAGCCCCAGAAACAATAAAATGCCAGGAAATAAGGTAACAATTAAGATGCCTGCGAGAATAACTTTTCCACCCCAAAGGCGCAACCGTGCGAGGGCGTAGGCGGCGGGCGCTCCGATTGCTAAAGCCAGAGCAGTAGAAATAATCGAGACTAAGGCACTATTAAAAATGTAGGACAAAAACGGGCGACGGGTAAATAATTCAATGTAGTGATTAAGGGTGTACCTAGTGGGGAAATAGACAGTGGGAACGGCGGAAATATCCTCATTCACCTTGATTGAGGTTAGGACTTGCCATAAAACTGGCGCTAGGCAGAAAACCACTACTAAAATAACTGCCAGCGTCATTAAAATTTTCTTCCAGGGGATATTCCTCCCCCTAGTTGGGGTTGGAGTCGTTGGACGTTCTTGGGTAACTACAGCCATTTTTATTTTGGGATTTTAGATTTTAGATTGGTGATTATATTGCTGCGAATTGAGGTTAACTTAGTCCTGAAGTTTTGGCTCTGGTTCTACTCAGCAAGAAACTAGCGATCGCTACTGCTAAAATCAGCAACAGAAATGTCACCACAACCAGCGCCGCGCCATAACCAAAATCCAAATAGCGCATAACCGTTGAGTAAATATACAAAGAAACAACTTCTGTCGCACCTCCAGGCCCGCCGCCAGTCATTACAGCAATCAAATCGAAAATCCCGAAAGATTGAGCAAACCGAAACAGCAGCGCAATCAAAATTTGCGGCATCAGGAGGGGAAGAGTAATTTTGCGGAAGCTTTGCCAAGCAGTCGCTCCATCAATTGCATGGGCTTCATAAAGGTCTGGGGAAATTGATTGCAACCCAGCTAAAAGCAAAATGCTAATAAAAGGAGTCGTTTTCCAAACATCAGCAAAAATTACTGCCATCATTGCTAGCGTCGGGTCTCCCAACCAGTTAATTCCCTTCTGAATTAGACCTAAGCGCAATAAAATATCGTTTACAACGCCAAACTGATCGTTAAAAATCCACGCCCACGCCAGACCAATCAAAGCAGTAGGTAAAGCCCAAGGTAGGATAGCCGCAGTACGCACTAAAGAACGTCCCGGAAACTTCTGATTTAAAACCAGGGCAATTCCCAATCCTATTAATAACTCCAGTAGAACCGATACTGTCGTAAAAATTGCCGTAGTCCAGAAACTCTGCCAAAAACGGCCATCTCCTGCCATCCGCCCATAATTTTCTAAACCAGAGAAGACTGGTTGCAGCTTTGTTCCTAAATTTTGAGTAAATAAACTCAACCAAAATGCTCGTACAATTGGGTACCCATAAACAAATAAAAGCAGAAGCAACGCGGGGAATATTAATATCCATCCCGTCCGTTGTTCCCGACCTCGTATTGTATTCAAGTTCATAATTGATTTTGATTTTTAGTAGTAGGGTGGGCAATGCCCACCATTCGGACAATTGGTGGGCATTGCCCACCCTACTGTTAAATTTTGGCTTGACCAGCTTTAAGCAGCCGGCGCGTTTCATCAGCAGCAGACTTCATTGCTTGTTCGGGAGTCATTCTGTTAGTTAGTGCGGCGCTGAGGTAGCGTTGCAAAATATCGGATGCTTGGGCATATTGGGCAATTGGCGGGCGTAAAACTGCACTATCTACCACCTCCAATAGCTGCGGGTAGTGACCGTATTTAGCAACAATTTCTGGGTCTGTAAACAGCTCTTTTCGACTCGGTACATAACCCGCGTTTAAAATGAATCGACGCTGTGCTTCTCGGCTGGTGAAATACTTAATTGCTTTCCACGCTTCTTCTGGATGTTTTGAGGATTTCGCAATTCCCAAACCCCAGCCTCCTAAGCAAGCTCCCGCACTTTGACCGGGCGCGTGAACCATTGGTTTAATTGCAACTTTGCCTTTGATTGGCGAAGTTGGTTCGTTAGCTAGAGGGTAGGCGTAGGGCCAACTGCGTAAAAATGCTGCTTGACCGCTTTGGAAGAAGCGTCGCGTTTCTTCTTCTTGGTAAGTAGTTACTCCAGGCGGGGAAACGCCCTCTTTAACTGTGTCTTTGAGAAATGCGATCGCGTTTAATGTCTCTGGTCTATCTAGTCCAACTTCCAAAGTGTCGGAATTCACCCAAAATCCATTAAATCCTTCCAAGACTTCTACAAACATTGCCACCAATCCTTCGTATTGGCGACCTTGCCAAACATATCCCCAATTCGCCTTTTTTTGCTGTTGTAAGGCTTTGGAAATTTTCATCAAATCTTCAAATGTTTCTGGTGGCTGAAATCCTGCTTCTTCTAACAAGTCTTTACGGTAGTAAAGCATCCCCGCATCAGAACGAACGGGAATTCTATACAACCTATCTTCATAACGTCCGCCTTCTACATCCTTGGGGGAAAATGCCGCTAACTCCTCTTTAGAAATTTTATCTGTGAGGTCTAGCAACCACCCCGCAGCAGCAAATTTTGGCGTCCAGATTACGTCCATGTTAATCAGGTCGTAAGGCGATTCACCCAAGATAAAAGCGGAAGTATATAGGTCTTCAAGTAAATTTGTGGCATTCGGCCCTTCAATAATATTAATGCGAATGCCTGGATTTTGTGCCTCAAAGTCTTTGATTATCCCCTGTTTCCAGGGCTGGGCATCGGGGGCAGTCATCAACAAGTTGAGGGTGACTGGCTGTTGAGCCATCACTATCCAAGCTAATAGTATGCTGCCCAACACAATAGAAAAAATAACCCCAAAACGCCCTAACAATCCTAGTTTTTTTAATATTTTTTGCCGTTGGTTTAGTGGCTGGCGGTACAACATTGGTAATTTATTAATCGCGAATGGCGAACGCTCGTTACTAAATAGCTAAACTTAATCCTCTCGCTAGCCTATTCTGGTGACTGTATGCTAAATTATTAATATAATTAAAATCAATTTTTATTATATTAATCTGACTTAACAGTTGTCATTGCCAGTTTTAAACTTATTAGATGATTATGTTTAAAAAGTATAAAATGCACAGGGTTATCTCTAAGCTTTAAATCAGCTTTTTTCTGTTTCTGCGCTTGAGCGTAACCTGCTTATTTTTATACAAAAAAGCTGCGTAATATATGTAAATTAATGTCTCGTTAATGTAATGTCAACCTTCCCAAGATATAACTAGCTAAGAGAAAAAATAGGTTTTAAGGGTGTAGAATTTGGCAAGCAAAAATGATATAATCCAAGTAAAATAAAGATGAAGTTTTGTTAATTACGCGCTCATAGCGAAGCGGCAATTAGCAAACAAAATATGGAAACACAAACGATCCATCATCGTAGCGATCGCAAATTTGCAAATTACCCACAGACTGGAAGTCTGGGGCTAGACAAGCGAAGCCTGCCTACGCAGGCTGGCATTGAGTCCGCGCAGGCGGACTTAGTTTGTCTAGCCGCGATTTCCAATCGCCATCGCTAGGTATTCTTGCAAAAATGGGATACACGATTCATCATCGTAGCGATCGCCGCACAGAGCTACTAATCGTATCTACTATAAAGGTCAAACCCAGAAAAACTGTTAGAGTCGTAAGTAAGCCTTTGTAGTCAAAGCTACTTATCTGCTCCGCAAGTATGCGCCCTAGTCCACCTGCACCCACCAACCCCACAATTACGGTGGCGCGGATGCAGACTTCCCAGCGGTAGAGGATGTAGGCGATGAACCGGGGAAGGGTGCGGGGTAAGATGGCGTAGAGGAAGATTTGCAAGTTGGTAGCGCCTAATGCTTTGAGCGATCGCATGGGGCGATCGTCTAGATTTTCCGTCACTTCAGCCATCAACCGCCCCAAAATGCCTAAGTTGTGCAGGCAAAGCGCGATCGCTCCCGGCAATATCCCCGGAAATAATACAAACAAAAACACCAACGCCCAAATGGGTTCGGGAACGGCACGCACAAACAGCAGCAGGAAGCGGGTAAAAATTAGCACAACCAAACCAAATTTTGGATTTTGGATTTTGGATTTTGGATTATTCAATTCCCCGTTAGATTCAGAAGTCGGCACTAAAAAATTTTTAGCTGCTGGAAAAGAAAGCAAAATTCCGCCCAAACCCGCGCCAGCCATTGCCAAAATTGACATGGCGAGAGTTTTTGCAGACTCGGCAAACAGCTTACCCAGTTCGCTGACATCGGGGGGAAATGCATCCTTAATTACCCCTGCCAAAAGCTGGGCGCTTCGCGGTGCCCAGAGTTTGGAGAAGTCTGCATTGACATACCAGAAAGAGAATATTAATAAGACAACAGCAGCCAGCAAGGAAAAGTTGACGACTGGATCGCCCTCTTTGACACCTTTTTTACGCCCCTTGAGGTTGAGGACGTTAAGATCTAGACGGCTAGGCGCACCCAAGCGATCGCGCAGCAACGCACACCATAAATCTGTAGTCCCACTCAACAAAATTAGGGCGATCGTCAAAGTCCAGATTTGCTCGTAACGCAGCGACTTGAGACTAAGGAGAATCTCATAACCCAGTCCGCCAGCGCCGATAATTCCCAGAACCGCTGCTGAACGAATCGAACACTCAAATCTATAGAAGCTATAGGAAAGCAGATTAAGGAAAGCTTGGGGAATCAGGCTATAGGCAAAAGCATTTAAGCGGGGAACGCCACTATTAAGTAAAGCCGTTAGCGCTTGGCGGGGCGTTTCATCTAAAATTTCCGAGAAGACTTTGGCGGTGATAGCACCAAAAGGGATAGCGATCGCCAGTATCGCCACTAAGGGATCGAGTCCAAATATATTGATAAAAAACAATCCCCAAATTAGTTCGTGAATTGCTCTAGGGATTGACAAAGCCGCCCGTACCACCAGCCAGGGTGCATTGGGAGCAACCCCGCTACCCCCTGAAGATTGCCACCAAATCTCAGAAGACAGAACGCCACCCACCAAACCGATAAGCACGCTGAAAAAAGTGCCGCACGCGGCAAAGGCGAGCGTTTTGAAAGTAGCATCCAGAGTTAATTGGAGAAATTCTAGGCTGAGGTCGGGATGAATAGCAGCAACCAGAAAATCCACGACTGTATTCCAGCCGCCTTCGTTAACTAAATCGCCCTCGAATATGCCCGCTTTTTGCAAAGACCAGACAACAGACGCCACAAATAGCAAACCCCAAAAGTTAGGCCAGTTAAGCGGTGATGGTCGTTTGGGGAGAGTCGTTGGCGAACTATGCACAGTCTTGGTCGCGTGAGGATGCACGTTAATCTAGGTCAACCTTTGATGATAAGGCTGGAGCGGGTCGCCGACACCGGAGGATATGTGACGACGTTAATTTTTTTCCTGGTAGAAGGTGCGATCGCCTGAAGTGCAGTTACATACGCGATGTTTCGCGTTTGCCAAACTTATTTAGCAGATTTTAATCTTCAGGAAACAAAATCATCAGCTAACCGTCTTGGCTAATACAAATGTACTAACGGTGTTCCCTCATGACTCGCTCCAATTACTTGCAATCTGGAATCTCTGGAATATTCGCAGTTTCGATGATCGCTGGTGCAGTAGCCCCCATCTTCACTGGTGCGCCTGCTGCGGCTCAATTGCGCCCTGTAATTATATCTCCTATATCTCAAACGCAATCTGGGGTTAAAACCTCTGTTCCAGCGGGGACTTCAATCGCCGTAGAGTATGACAATACCAATAAAATTGTTGTAGCTCCCAACGAGACAGTACCCTTAACCCTCAAGGTGGAAAAAACCATTTTCAGTCGCTACGGAACGACCTTAATTCCTGCTGGTAGTCAAGTGGTTGGACAACTGCAACCAGCAACGGGAGGCTCTCAGTTTGTCGCTAAAAATATAGTCATCAACGGTAAGAGTCAGCCTATCTATGCTAGTTCTAAGGTGGTGACAACAACGCAACAAATCCGTAAAGGAACCAGCATAAAGTCGATTGTCAAAGGTGCAGCAGTTGGTGCAGCAGCAGCAGCCGGAATTGCAGCTTTAACGGGCGATCGCGCGATCGCAACTGAAGAAGTCCTCGGCGGTACGGGTGCAGGCGCTTTAGGCGGCTGGCTGTTGGGACGCCGAGTTGATAAAGTCGTTGTCGTTAACCCCGATACCGATCTTGATTTAACTCTAGCTTCGGATATGGGTGTAACAGTCATAGTAAGGCGCTAGGTTGTTGTGGAAGGGCGATCGCTTCTAGATGCCTATGTTTTGTACAACTGTTCGATCGTCGTTGATGTTAGTTTTTCCGGGGGTGTATCAAACAAAATGCGCCCCTGCCGCAAACCAATAATACGCTGATAATGGCTGCGGGCAAACTCAATTGCATGCAGGCTAGTGACTAAAGTTTTACCAGTTCCTTGACTAAGCTGGCGCAATAAATCCATAATTTCTCGGCTGCGTTCTGGGTCGAGGCTGGAGATAGGTTCATCGGCTAAAATTGCGGCGGGATTTTGTACGAGGACGCGAGCGATCGCTACTCGTTGCTGTTGACCGCCAGAAAGCCGATCGGTTCTTTCAAACAGCTTTTCTGCAATTCCGACCTGTGTCAAAGCTTTAGCTGCTGTTTCTATTTCTAAAGGCCACATTAATGAAACGGCTGCTTTAAAAAATGACCATTTGCCTAAATGTCCCGCGTTGACATTGTGAATTACCCGCAGATTATCTACTAGATGAAATTGCTGGTAAATAGTACCAATTTGGCGCTGAAGTTGACGCCGCAACTTTGGACGCAGATGCGCTAGGTTGCGACCGAGTACGCACACTTCTCCCTTACTGGGGAGAAGCGTGCCGTTCAGCAAGCCTATTAGGGTGCTTTTTCCCGCACCGCTGGGGCCAACTAAAGCCACGCGATCGCCTGCTCCAATTTGCAAGTTAATATCTGTCAATGACTCAAAACTACCAAATTTTTGGCTGACATTTTTGAGTTCAAAAATTGGTGCCTCTCGGTTCATAAACAATATATTTTTCAAGAGTTATTTTTTAAAATCACCACTATACCAATAGCGATATTTGTTGCAACGGCAAAAGAATATGCATTTCGCTATAAATAGCATGATGAATCAACTTTTACAAGCATCGTGGCAACGTGCGTCTAAACTACAGCACAAAGAGCATATTGGGCCGTCATAGACAGGACAATATGCCATATCCTGTTTTTCATATTCATATTCGCATATAGAGCAAGCGATCGCGCTGCCTTCCTGGGAATTATGGAAGTATATATCTTCTCTGGCTATGTAATATTTGCCCTTTGTCAGCAGTGCAATGATTGGTGCTAGTACAAATGCTAACAAAAGGGCGATGAAGGGAGAAAAAGCTTGTGCAACTGCTCCCAATGCGCCCAGAAAGGCCACAATTGACACTATTGAAGCAATAACCATCGAACCGAAACCGACCGGATTTATATTGTATAAATGCGCTCTTTTAAATTCAATGTATGGCGGACTGATCCCCAGGGGTTTGTTCACTACTAGGTCAGCAACGAGTGCCCCAATCCACGCGATCGCCACATTGGAGTAAAGCCCCAGCACTTTTTCTAGGGTATGAAATACCCCCAATTCCATCAATAAAAGTGCAATCCCCACATTAAATATTAGCCAAACAATTCTCCCAGGATGAGCATGAGTTAAGCGCGAAAAGAAGTTCGACCATGCTAGCGATCCAGCATAGGCATTAGTAACGTTGATCTTAATCTGAGATAACACTACAAAAAATGTAGCAACAGCCAGTACAACCCCTGGATTGGAAAACATCGCTTGAAAACCCAACAGATACATCTGAATGGGTTCATTGGCTTGCTCGATAGCGATTCCGTGATTAACAGCAAGTGCTGTTAAGAATGAACCTCCCAACTGTTTCGCTGCACCCAATATTATCCAGCCAGGGCCAGCTAAAATAACCGCAAACCACCACTTGCCTCTATTTTCTGTAGTTTCATCCGGCATGAATCGGAGATAATCAACCTGTTCCCCGATTTGAGCAATAAGTGAAAATGATACGCTAGCCGCTGCTCCGAACAAGAGCGGATCGAAACCTGCACCACTTGGCGAATTGCCAGAAAAGTTTAACCAATTAGACCATGAAGCGGGTTCTTTATATAAGACAAAAATGTATGGCAGTATCATCAGGGTTAACCAAATTGGTTGCGTCCACACCTGCAACTGTGCAATTAGGGTAATCCCAAAGATAACTAGGGGAATAATCAGTATTGAGCAAAGTAGATGACCTATTGCTAAAGGTAGGTGAAAATATAGCTCAAGCGCCTGAGCCATAATTGTCGCTTCTAATGCAAAAAAAATAAATGTAAACGATGCATATATCAGGGAAGTAATAGTTGAACCAATGTAGCCAAACCCTGCGCCCCGTGTCAGCAAATCCATATCGATGTTGTATTTAGAAGCATAATAGGCGATAGGGACTCCTGTCAGGAAAATAACTACAGAAGCTACGAATATTCCCCAAAATGCATTGGCAAATCCATAGCTGATAGCTATTGAACCACCGATAGCTTCTAATGCTAAAAACGATATTCCTCCCAGCGCCGTATTTGCTACGATATACTCTGACCACTTTCGGAATGATGGTGGTGCATAGCGCAATGCATAATCCTCCATCGTTTCGTTAGCAACCCAGGCATTATATTCTCTCCTAACTGTCGTAATTTTTCCACTTTTTAAAATTGGTTGCTTAGGTATCATTTCTATAAAATCCTATTTACGTTTGTTACTTGTCAACTTTGGTTTGCCAGATATCGTTAATTTTACTGAGTATATCCGTACACTGTATGGGTGAGCTATAGCTGGTAACACAATAATTTACATAAATTAGGTTGGCATCGGTAAATTCACGTAAAACGCAATTCGTAATTTAGTTAGAGATAAAAGTATTTTAAATGACATTTCAAAGAAAAAATATGGTATATAATAAAAAACTCGTATAAATAGCTTGCTAAGGCTATAGCTTAATAAGCTAACAAATAAAATATTAACGATTGTAGTATAAACTTTAGTTAAAAAATAAAATTTAAGTAGTATATAAAGCTTAAAGCTAGTAAAAAAGCTTAATTTCGCGAATAAATGTAAGACATTTTATGAATAAATAAAACAACGGAGATAAACAGCAATAATGAAGCGACTAATGACACCGCAGATGGGTTCCCAAGGTTTAGTAAAACCATTCCTGGCTATTTTTTTATTTTTATCCGTCTTGGTGGGCGCTATTTTAGCGATAGTTTACTATCAAGAGTTTGGAAAGATTGTATCGGAAACATCTCCAGAATTATTGCAAAATAGCTCGGGGAAAATACTAGAGGCATTCGTGCAGTTATATGCAGCCTTGCTTGTCCCGATTGGCATTGGTTCTTGGTGGCTGGTGCTAACACGTATAAGTCATCAGCTGGCGCAGAAAGAACTGGAACAAGCCGCCGCTGAACTTCAAGAATTAGCGTCTCACAAAGATTTGCTAAAACGTCGATTGTCTAGCCAAGTTCGTGACTCGCTCGATCTGGAAATAATTCTGAACACGGCAGTTAGTGAAATACGCAATTTGCTACAGATCGATCGTTGCAAGTTTCTTTGGTATCAGCCCAATGCTCAGGAGATGCGCTTTGAATTGAACTGTGAAGCCTGCGATCGCACCCTGTCAAGTACAACAAGCAGCCAAGCAGATACAGCGATCGCCCTTCTAGGTGAAGCAATCTTGCAATTCGATCTAGCGATCGCTGAAAAAACCTTGCCAAGCGGTTTGATTAGGGTAAATAATATTTCTACAGATAACGGTTTTAATCGTAATAATCGAGAGCTTCTGCTTGGGTTAGGAATTAATTCTTTATTAGCTGTCTCAATTCACACTAATTCGGGTCGAATAGGTGTAATTGTCTGCGAACATGGCAAACGAATCCACCAGTGGAGCGATGAGGAGGTAGAATTGCTCCAAGCGATCGCCGATCAGTTAGCGATCGCCATCAATCAAGCAGAACTATACAATCAAAGTCGCGCTAATGCTGCTATTGCGATCGCGCAGGCTGAACAGCTAAGCGCAGCTTTGGAAAACCTCCAAAAAACCCAAGCTCAACTTATTCAGACCGAAAAAATGTCCAGTTTAGGTCAGCTAGTTGCTGGAGTAGCCCACGAAATTAACAACCCGGTTAACTTCATTTACGGCAATCTCAGCCATGCCAACGACTATAGCCAAGACTTATTAGAATTGGTACTACTCTATCAAAAATATTATCCCAATCCTGCTCCTGAGATCCAAGATCGCGCCGCAGCCATCGATCTGGAATTTCTGATGGAGGATATGCCTAAAATGCTCGACTCTATGAAAATTGGCGCTGATAGAATACGTCAGATTGTTCTAACTTTGCGGAACTTCTCCCGTATTGACGAAGCGGAAATGAAACCAGTCGATATACATGAAGGCATTGATAGCACTCTGTTAATTTTGCAAAATCGCCTGAAAGCTAAGTCAGATCCTACTGGGATTAAAGTTGTCAAGGAATATGGCGCTCTACCCAAGGTTGAATGCTACGCCGGACAACTGAATCAAGTATTTATGAATATTATTAGTAATGCAATTGATGCCCTAACTCACTACAACATTCAGCGCTGTGAAGAGGAAACTAGGCAATATCCCAGCATAATTAAAATTTGCACTGAAACTTTGCACCCCAGCCATATCAGAGTGAGAATTTCCGACAACGGAGCGGGAATGACAGAAGCCGTGAAAGCGCGTTTATTCGATCCATTCTTCACGACCAAACCCGCCGATATGGGTACAGGTCTGGGATTATCGATCAGCTATCAAATTGTGGTAGAGAAGCATGGAGGGTCGCTAAAGTGTATATCGACACCAGGACAAGGAACGGAATTTTCGATTGAAATTCCTATCCAACAAAATAATCTAAATTCTGCGGAGCGCTCAGAGTTATCAGCTATAGGAATGTCAAGTTAGCTAAAATTATTTAAAAATAACTTTTATGGTGTCCAACGCCCACCATTTCTTCTGCGTATAGGTGAGAATAATTTTGGTGGGCTGGTTGGTTTTAATTGCCCCTTTATCTACTTAGAGCAAGAAGTTTGTTTGCATATGTGATGTCGGCCTTCTCATCACTTAATCTTGCCGATATCTCGACCTATAGCTTCTATTTGAGCGTAGTTAGAATTTTGGGTGGGAATAAATTTCTTAGCCTGTAAAAGGTCGAGAACTTCCTTTTGTTCGGGCACGCTGGGGTCAAGCTTTATGAAAGCATTCTGCACTTTTTGAACAAAATCCTCACCGTAACGCTTTTTCACCTCTGGATTGATAACCCAGTGATAGTCGTAGTAGGCGGGTGTCTGCCAAAGGACTTCCACTTTGTTCAAATCTACTTCTTTAGAAGTTACCCGCTTCTGCCATACGCTTTCATTGACTGCGCCAGCATCATATGTACCTGCTTCAACGAGTTTGATGGTTTTATCGTGATCGCCAGAAAATCCTGGTTCGCCTTTAAAGTCGGTGAGTTTGAGGCCAGCTTGTTGCAGGAAGTATTGTGGCATTAAACGTCCCGATGTTGAAGATTCGCTGCCAAATGTAAAGGTACGTCCTTTGAGTTGCTTTACACTGGAGATGTCTTTAAATGGCAGAATCCCGCTCTTTTTGTTTGCAATGAAGAGACTGTGGAATTGTGCGTCTACGTCGCGTTGCGCGATCGCGGTAGCACCAGGCACTTGCAACCGTGCTTGGACTCCTGTCAATCCTCCAAACCAAACTAACTCCAAGTCCCCCACCTTAAACGCGGTTACAGCTGCGGCATAGTCGGTAACAGGCTTGTATTTTACAGGCACGCCCAGTTCTTTCTCTAGATAGGCGGCTAGCTTATCATACTGTCGCTGCAACTTTTGCGGATCTTGGTCTGGAATTGCACCCACTACCAGAGGTTTTGCCTCTGAAGCCCCAGAAGTCGAGGAATTGGCGCTGGGTTTGGGCGAACAAGCCGTCAACGGCAGCAATACAACTAACAAACCAGACCAGAAAAGTTTTCTCATCCCTGAACTTAAATTAACTACTGGTTAACTTTACATCAAACTAACGAGCGAGAAGCGGATATTCATTAAGGATGATTTTGCTAATATAACTTGTCTCGTAGTGATACCAATCACCTTAGACAGAGACTTGAACAGTTAGTATTTTTGCAGCCCTCCCCTGCTTTGCGGGTGGGTCTCGATGAAGCCTTGCATTGGGGGAACAGTAAAAATTTTATGCAAACAACTAGGATTCCCGATCGATTGGTTTGGATAGTGGTGGCAATTTGCCTGGTGCCTAGCTTGCTGAATCTGTTGGGATTTGATTTTAGCTCGCCCTTACATCCCTTCGATGCATCTTTAGCCTCCACAATGCATCCCCGCGAACTTGTCGAGGCCATGCACTACAGTCTAGCAGGGAGCTTTACACACACAATTTTGGAGTGGAGCGCTTTCTGTACGGCAATTTTTATTGTCATCCTGTCTTTTATACACTTTGTTCTTAAGAGGGATGCAGTAACTCCGATTATTGGGATGTCGCTTTTTTGCGCGGGATGTATGGATGCATTCCATACTTTAGCGGCTGACAGATTAATAGAGGGTATAGCTGATAACCAAAACCTGATTCCCTTCACTTGGGTAATTTGCCGATTGTTCAATGCGCTGATTTTAATTGGCGGTGCAGGCATTTTATTGATGACTAAACCGGGAAAGTCGAAGGGGGGTGTCGGGTTTGTAGCGATCGCTAGTTTAGTTTTTAGCCTTATTGCTTATGTCATTGTCTATATCTGCGCCCATAGTGCAACTCTGCCTCCAACCATTTTTCCCAACTCCATCATAACTCGTCCTTGGGATGTCGCTCCACTCCTACTATTTATAGTTGCAGGTATTTATGTTTTTCCCCGCCTTTACCATTTGCATCCTAGCCTGTTTTCTCATGGCCTAGTCATCAGCATCATTCCTCAAATAGCCACTCAACTCCACATGGTTTTTGGCTCGAATGCACTTTTTGACAACCATTTTAATATTGCCCATTTCCTTAAGATTCTTGCTTACATCATACCGTTTATCGGATTAACTTTAGAATATATCAGAACCTATACTGAAGAAGCCTTGTCAGTTGAGCGGTTAGAAGAAGCCCACAACAACCTAATAGATAAAACTAAACAGTTGGAAACCACCAACAAAGCCCTAGAAACCGAAATAAAACAACGCAATAAAATTGAATATGCGCTGTTTAACACCAAAGCTGAACTAGAAAAGAGAGTCGAAGAGCGTACAGCTGAATTAAAACATACAAATGATATGTTGATAATGGAGGTTAGCGAGCGCAAACAGAATGAGACGCTATTTCGAGAAAAGTCTCAAGAGCTACAAATTGCCCTATGCAACCTTCAAAACACTCAATCGCAACTAATTCAAACCGAGAAAATTTCCAGCCTCGGTCAATTAGTTGCTGGGGTGGCTCACGAGATTAACAACCCCGTAAGCTTTATTTACGGAAATATAAACCACGCTAATCAGTATGCTCAAGATTTACTGCACCTCCTGGAAGTTTACGAACAGGAATACCCCAAGCCTACGCCTAGAATCTGCAATGAAATTGAAGCTATAGATATAGAGTTTCTGCGCGAAGACTTCCCCAAGCTGTTGGATTCAATGCAAATTGGAGTTGAGCGCATTTGCGAGATTGTTAGTTCGCTGCGTTCTTTTTCTCGCGTAGATAGAGCGGAAATGCAGGCGGTAAATATTCACCAAGGCATCGATAGCACTTTACTCATATTGCAGCATCGACTCAAAGCCACTAACGAGCGCCCTGCGATTAAGACAATTAAAGATTATGCTGACTTGCCTTTAGTTGAATGTTACCCCGGTCAATTAAATCAAGTGTTCATGAACCTCCTAAGTAACGCGATCGATGCATTGGAAGAGTCATTCTTAATCCAGCCAAACTCATTCCTGGTTTGCGGAAACATCCAACCTCCTACTATTAAAATTAGTACAGCTATTAACGCTAAAAATAAAGCTATAATTAGCATTGCTGATAATGGCTGTGGAATGACAGAAGAAGTACGTCAAAGGCTGTTTGATGCTTTTTATACAACTAAGCCAGTGGGCAAAGGCACGGGTTTAGGTTTGTCGATTAGCTATCAAATTGTAGTGGAAAAACACTTAGGTAGTTTGCAGTGTATTTCTTCCCCTGAAAAGGGCGCAGAGTTTATAATTTCGATTCCAATTTGCCAAAATCCTGAACAAGAAGCGAGCATAGAACAGACAGTCGAGACAATATGTTAAATCTTTTGAATTCACCCACCCAAAGCCGAGCGTTGCCCAAAGTAGGCGGATGCGATAAATAAAAAACTACTGCAAGTTAGCAAGACGCCCTTTGAGTTCGTTGAGGCATAAAAAACATTTATTTATATTGTTATATTTTTTGAAATAAGCTAAATTTACTGCTAATTTGGTTGGTAAACTTATAATGAGGAATAGGGCGGACATAAACTAACACAAAAGAAAAAACCTAGCCATACAACGCTTTTGCCTTGTAGGGAGAGGCGAAGTTAGGGAGAATTTTAGACAAGTTATAATGCGTCTTATGTTGGTGAATTACTAATGAAAATAAGCAATTAATTACCCTGGCGATCGCAGCCAGAATCACTCAGTTACTCTACTTGTTGATAAGCTAGCAGCAATATTTAAATATTGCATTTTTGACAAATAAGGGCAATTGTGTATCTAAGATGTGGCTCAAAATTTACCAAAATAGACATCAAAAGTTATCGCAAGTGACATTTCAAAAGAATAAAGTGGGCTACAAAAAGATTGGCAACTGCGACATACCCTGACGGTGTATGCTGGAACCATTGATAAAACATCAAAAAAGTAAAATTGACGTACATCAATATAGAGAGTCAGAAATTAGTTTGCTGCGATCGCTGATACGATATATCTGTCAAGCCCCGGATTTTAATGCGGCGCTGGCGGTGGTACTTCGTCGAGTCTGCGAAGTGACAGGCTGGAACTATGGCGAAGCTTGGATTCCTCGGCACGATGGCGCAGTTTTGGAATGCAGCTCCGCTTGGTATGGTAGCAGACCAAGCCTAGCACCGTTCAGGCAAGTGAGCGAAGCTATGACATTCGCACCCAATAAAGGTTTGCCAGGGCGAGTCTGGATATCCCAACAGCCCGAATGGATTCCGGATGTTTCGATTCAAACCGACGCCTTCTTTCTACGGGCAAAGATAGCCAAAACTTGCGGACTGCGGGCGGGTTTTGGCATTCCCATTATCAACACCGATAGCCTGCGGCATGGCGACGCTGATAGCGTAATAGCAGTGCTGGTGTTTTTCATGGAGGAATCAGGTGCGGAGAACCCGCAACTTGTAGAACTCGTCGAGGATGTGGCTGCGCCTTTGGGATTATTGATGCAGCTGAAGTTATTGGAAGAGGAGCTAAAGTCGAGCGAGGCACGCTACCGTTGCATAGTTGAAGATCAAACGGAACTGATCTGTCGCTACAAACTAGATGGTAAGTTGACCTTTGTTAATGATGCTACGTGCCGCTATTTTGGTAAAACACGAGAACAGTGTTTGGGGCAAAGCTTTGTTTCTCTGAGTGGGGATGAAAATTGCGATATCGTAGCCCAGCACCTAGCAACGCTGAGTTTGAAAAATCTCGTGTCTACGAGAGAGCAGCAGCTTGTAGTCGGGGGGGAAATCCGCTGGCTAGAATGGACTGACAGAGCGATCGCTTCTCCCGGTGGGCAACTAATTGAGTTTCAGTCTGTAGGACGTGACATCACCGCGTCTAAGCTGGCAGAGAAAGAGCGAGAACAACTGGCAAGTTTCCCCGAACTAAACCCCAATCCGATAGTAGAAGTAGATTTAGCCGGAAATATTCGTTATATCAATTCCGAAGCAGCGCAAGCATTACCAGAATTAGAAATCGCAGGCGTTTGGCACCCATTTTTAGAGGGAGTCGTAGATATAGCGATCGCTCTGCAACGAGAAGGTAAAGGGTCTCTGGCGCGGGAAGTAAAAGTCCAAAAGTGTTATTACGAACAAGTTCTGCACTATGTAGCACCGGACGCCATTCGCATATATGCCTTTGAGATCACGCAGCGCAAACTTGCCGAAGAACAGTTAATCCACAACGCCTTTTACGATCATCTCACTGGTCTGCCTAACCGAGCCTTGTTCATGGATCGCTTAGGACAAGCGATCGCACGCGCCAAACAGCACTCGCACTATTTATCTGCGGTGCTTTTTGTCGATCTCAACCGCTTCAAGATGGTCAACGACAGCCTCGGACACCAAGCTGGAGACCAACTGCTGGGTTATCTCGCTCAACGCCTTTTAGAGTGCCTGCGCCCAACCGATACCCTCGCACGGCTTGGCGGAGATGAGTTTGCTATCCTGCTCGAAGAAATTCAAACCGTTAGCGACGCCACTAGGGTAGCAGAGTCTATCCAACAAGCTTTAAACACTCCTTTTTATCTGAACGGACACGAACTTTACGCGACGGCTAGCATTGGTGTCGCTTATAGTACAACGGGTTACGAGCAACCCGAAGACCTGTTGCGCGATGCCGATATTGCTATGTATCATGCGAAAGCGCAAGGAAAAGGCTGTTATGAAGTGTTTGACAGGGCCATGTATGCCCAGACGGTAGCGCTGTTGCAATTGGAAAATGACCTGCGGCGGGGTATCGAACGTCAAGAGTTTCAACTGCATTACCAGCCAATTGTGTCCTTATCGACGGGCAAGATTACCGGATTTGAGGCGCTAGTCCGCTGGAATCACCCGGAAAGGGGTCTGGTGCCTCCAGTTGAATTTATCCCCTTAGCAGAAGAAACAGGATTGATTTTTCCCTTGGGCTGGTGGATATTGGAGGAAGCTTGTCGCCAGATGGCTATTTGGCAGCAGGGATTTCCGTCTTACTCATCGTTGAGTGTTAACGTGAATCTCTCTGTAAAACAGTTTTCCCAACCAGATTTTCTGCAAAAAATTGACCAAATTCTCCAGGAAACAGGGTTAGAGGGACGCAGTTTGAAGCTGGAAATTACAGAAAGCTTACTTCAGGAAAAGTCCGACTGGCTCAAGAGTCTACTTTACCAACTGCAAAAACGAAATATTCAGTTGTGCATTGATGACTTTGGTACCGGCTACTCTTCTTTGAGTCGTTTGCACAATTTTCCTATCAATATATTGAAGGTAGATCGCTCGTTTGTTAGCCGTCTTGGGGCAAATGGAGAAAACTCGGAAATTGTGCAGGCGATTGTAATGCTGGCTCACCATCTGGGCATGGAGGTGGTAGCAGAGGGGGTAGAATCTTCCGAACAGGCGGGACAACTGCGGGCGCTTCAAAGTGAGTCTGGGCAGGGATACTTTTTCTCACGCCCGCTGGATATTAAAGCTGTCGCAGCCCTCCTGGGCGAGGATGCATGTTTAAAAACGCACAGTTGCTAAGAATAGGTATGCAGGGCGATCGCTCTATTTGAGTATTTTTGCTTGCGTGGTGACTGGTTCATAGCAAACACGCGATCGCCTAGAATGCGTATCTATTGTTACAGCAAATATCCTATCTTTTCTTATAATTTCTAAAATTTTACCTTGTAAAAACGATGATTCCCAAACAGATCTACATTAAAAATTTGGGAATAATACTGAAATTTCAATAAATTAATTATCCTGCCTTTCAGTATAAACACGCTTTTATTTCCTGCAATCAGCCTTTAGACTTTTGAATTAGGCTAAATTTGCATATTTATTTAATTGGCCAAACATTTGCTTTTAGCTGAACTGCTTTATTTGCAAACCTAAAATTATCACAATTATGCTAACAGTTCCTGGCTTCAAAATTTCTCTCCCAATCTACGAAAGCACTAATTCTGTTGTATTTCGGGGATGCCAAACTAAAGATAATCTGCCAGTTATTCTTAAATTCCTCAAACAAGACTATCCAACCCCCGACCAAATTACTAAATATAAGCAAGAATATGAAATTACCCGCTCTCTGAATCTAGAAAGCGTTGTGAAAGCACATAACTTGCAGAAATATCAAAACACTTTGGTAATGATACTAGAAGACTTTGGGGGTGAATCCTTAAAACATTTGACAAATTCTAGGAAATTAACTTTATTAGAATTCCTCCAAATTGCTATAAAAATCGCATCATGTTTGGGTGAAATTCATCAAAAAAATATTATTCATAAAGATATTAATCCGTCCAATATCGTTTTTAACCCAAAAATAAATAGAGTTAAAATTATCGATTTTGGCATTTCCACTGCCTTATCGCGGCAAAACCCTACGCTAAAAAGCCCCAACGTTATAGAAGGCACTCTTGCATATATGTCGCCGGAACAGACAGGGAGAATGAACAGAAGCCTGGATTACCGCACTGACTTTTACTCCCTCGGCGTCACCTTCTATGAACTGCTTACTGGAAGAGTTCCTTTTAATGCTACTGATGCACTAGAGTTGGTGCATTGTCACATCGCGCTTACTCCAACCCCCCCTCATAAACTTAATCGTAAAATTCCCAAAGCAGTTTCAGATATTGTTATGAAACTGTTAGCTAAAACAGCGGAAGATAGATATCAAAGCGCCGAAGGAATCAAAATAGATTTGCAACATTGTCTAACTCAATTAGAGAAAAACAACCATATTGCACCTTTTACCCTCGGTCTTGGTGATATTTCTGATAAGTTTCAAATTCCCGAAAAACTCTATGGCCGCAAGCGAGAAATTTATACCTTACTAACAGCCTTTGACCATACAAGCCAAGGCAACACCGCGATGATGTTGGTATCTGGTTATTCTGGCATTGGTAAGTCATCTCTGGTTCAAGAAATTTATAAACCGATTACCCAGCAGCGGGCTTATTTTATTTCTGGCAAATTTGACCAGTTTCAGCGCAGCGTTCCTTATTCTGCTATTGTCAGCGCCTTCCAGTCATTAATCGGGCAACTTTTAACCGAAAGTGAAGCCCAACTCAATCAGTGGAAAGAAAAACTTTTAGCAGCCTTCGGTTCTAACGGGCAAATTATTATTGATGTGATTCCTGAAGTAGAACTGCTTGTTGGAAAGCAGCCTGCCATCCAAGATCTAGGGCCAACTGAGTCTCAAAACCGCTTTAATTTGGTCTTTCAAAACTTCATTCGCGTATTTTGCCAACGCGAACATTCGTTAGTTATTTTTCTCGATGATTTGCAATGGGCTGACTCTGCCACCCTCAACTTAATGGAGTTGATGATGACGGATGAACAGACGCGCTATCTGCTTCTGATTGGAGCTTACCGAGATAATGAAGTCAGCCCAATTCATCCCTTAATGATGACGCTTGATGTTTTGCATCGCCAGGGAGCTATCATTAACCAAATTACTCTAGCACCCTTAGAACTCGAACATATTACCCACCTGATTGCCGACACCTTGCATAGCGGCAGTAGCACAGTAAAACCATTGGCAGAACTGGTAGTGCGTAAAACCCAGGGAAACCCCTTTTTTGTAAACCAATTTTTGAAAACTCTGTATCAGGAAAACCTGTTAACTTTTA